>JBDHTU010000132.1:0-5077 GCA_039808805.1 Micavibrio sp. | reverse complement strand
AGGGAATAAAACCGGAAGAACCTCAGGATACGCAGGTAATCCTCTGCGATACGCTGGCGCGGTTCACCGACGAACACCACGCGTTTTTTATCGAGATCCGAGAGCCCCGCGCCGGTCGGGTCGAAAATCATGCCGTCAGGCGATGCCAGCAACGTATTGATGGTAAAATCGCGACGCTGCGCGTCTTCCAGCCAGCTTTCAGCAAAGGCGATCACTGCATGGCGCCCGTCCGTGTCCATGTCTTTGCGTAAGGTCGTGATTTCAAACGTGGTGTCTTCGATGATGGCCGTGACGGTGCCGTGTTCCAGCCCCGTCGGTACATAGCGGATACCGTCTTTTTCCAGCCTGGCGATCACGGTCAGCGGCGGATGAAGCGTTGCAATGTCGATATCGCTGGCCGGCAGGCCGAGCAGCGTGTTGCGCACACACCCGCCGACGAACAAAGACTGCGTAGGAATTTCATACGCGCCGAGCGCACGCATAACCTTTGCGGTCTTATAATCCGTCATCCATTCAGGCGGGGTGATCTGGCGGGCCGGCAACATGTCAGCCTAGCATACAACGGCGGTTACAAAAGGCAACAAGCGGGCAGCACGGGGGAAAACAGGCACCCGATTGTCCCGATGGCAGAAAACCACATGTCAGTTCCATCCGTTTTCCTTGGCGGCCAGCGCCGCCTGCGTACGGTTCGCGGCGTTCAGCTTGCGGCAGATACCGCGGACGTGAAGCTTGATCGTCACCACCTGAAGGTTGAGAGCGCGCGCAATGTCCTTGTTGCTGGCCCCTTTGACAAGAAAGGTGAGGACTTCCCGTTCTCGCCCCGTCAGGCCGTATTCCTGAGGGCGCGGCGGCATGGCGATCACGGGGCCGGGATAAGGCGCAGACTGATAATCCACCTTTGGAAAAAACGTCTCACCGGCCAAAATCTGTTCGATGCCTTTCAGGAATGCCTTGCAGGATAAGGTTTTGGGAAAGACGCCATGCACATCGTCCTGCACGTCCTCGCCGCCGTTCGCCCCTGTTACCAGAAGGCCGATCTTTGCAGGCGGCAGAGATGAAAGCCCGCCACCCTCTTGTAACAACCCGCTGTCGATCAGGATCAAATCCGCCGCGCGCCCGCCCGGAAGCGCGGCGAGCGATTCAAAATTTCCAACACTGTCGATGGTGATGGTTTCGGACGCAGTGCGGATATAATCGCAGAGCGCTTCGCGGCAGAGCGTATGACTGTCGGCAATGATAATATGATTCATGTGCGTTCCCCTTCTCTTAAGGAAACACTGCAAAATCACGGCCAGGAAAACTTCAATGAAATCAAAGGGCGGCCATGTCGCATTTTGCGAAGTTTTGCAAAATGCGATGCGCCCTGCACGTTGCGGCGCAGAATCTATTGCGATGCAAGATGGGTGATGCCGCCGCCGACCATGCCTTTGTTTTTAGAAAGTGTCTGGCGATAGACGTAGACACCTTCCAGAACGCGCTGCACATAGTTACGCGTTTCATAGATCGGGATCATCTCGATCCAGTTCACAAGATCCACCTGCGGATTGCGCGGATCGCCAATTTCGTTCGTCCAGCGATCAACGCGGCTCGGCCCGGCGTTATAGGCGGCAAGCGCCATCGCGTAATTGCCGTTATATTTGTTCAAAAGCTTTTGCAGGTAGCGGGTGCCGAGCGCCACATTGTGATCCGGCCGCGTGGTAAGCCAGCCTGTCTCGTGACGAAGGCCCGCCTTCTTCGCCACCTCTTTTGCCGTCGCGGGCATCAACTGCATTAATCCGCGCGCGCCGGCGGAACTGACGGCCTCGACATCATAGCGGCTTTCCTGCCGGACCAGCGCGTGGACCAGCGCCCATTCCACGTCCACGTCGTTCATATATTTTTCAATTTTCGGGAAAGCATAGCCGACCATCACCCTGCCGGTTTTCTTCTCGCATTCCTGCGCCGCCTTGATGGAAATGTTTTTCATCGACAGATCGTCGGCAAGACTGGCCGTCGCCGCGAAATCTTCCGGCGTCCTGGAAAGGTCGATCATCTTGTTCAGGAAGATACCGGCTTCGGCCTTGTACCCGTTCTTGCGAAGCCACCGCGCCGCGGCGGCAAGATCGCTGTTCTTCATGTTGCTTTCGGCCACGGATACATTGACGATGCGGTCCGGGCGGCCCAGCTTTTCGCTGGACAGTTGTCCGTAGAACGTTGTCGAATGGCGCGCGCCGACATCGTACCATTTCCTGGCGACTTCCGGATGACCCAGACGATCGCTCGCCAGCCCCGCCCAGTAGGCTGCGCGGCTCTTGCTGATCGGCGTCTGTACGCCGTGATACAGTTTTTCGAAATGCTGGAACGCATCCCACGGCTTTTTCAGGTATTCCAGCGCGAGCCACCCCGCCATCCATTCATTCGCGGCAAAGCCCGGCCCTTCCTTGATGCCGTGGTTGGCGGACAGGCGATACGCCATGCCGTATTTCTGTTCCTCGAACAGGCGGCGCACGATAATCCCCCGCTCCTTGCCCCAATCTTCGCCGTCATACAGGTTTTCATACACCGGCTGGCGCGTGAGTATCTCAATCGCGCCCGCATTGTTTTCCGCCTTGCGCCGCCACTTCAGGCGGTCGAACAGCAGTCCCTCATCATTCTGCAGCGCCGCAGGTACGCGGTTCACCAGCCCGTCGACATTTCCCTTCCCGGTCTGCAGCGCGATCCGCGCCTCCAGCAGAGCCTGCTCTCCCGGGCCTAATGCCTCGGCCAGGTTGCGCGCATTGGTGTATTGCTGCTTGTGCAGGAGGCGGCGCATGCGATTGAGGTGCGATGATTTGTCCAGATACGTCGCAAAGGCCATATATCCCTTGCTTTGGTCTGCAGGAGTAAGATTCGACGTCGCCCACCATTCGTTGATCAAATCGTGTGCGCGGTCTTTCTGCCCCTGGCGGATCAGATACCCTGCGTACATTTTCATGCCGAAGGTGGTTTGCGGCGGATTCTGCGAAAACCATGCGCCCAGTTCTTTTTCCGGCATAATTCCGGGCATCGCCTTTTCCGCCGCCGCCCGCATTTTGTCCATGGCCGGAAAATCCGGATGGTTGCGGATGAAGGTGGAAACCGTGGCGTAATCGCCGATTGCCTCGCCCTTGTAAAGCCCAAGCCACGCACGGGCCGCGTTGGTGCCTGCGCCGATCGGCGCGCGGGCGTCCGCATCACTGCGCGACTTTGCCGCGAAATTCTTGCTGTCGGCATGCGCCGCCCCCGGCAAAACCGCCGCAAACAGGAAAAAAACAAGACACAACGCCGCCCAGAAACGCATCGACCAACCTTGCCAGCATTTGACAGAAACTATACAGTCAATTTTAAACAGAACCCCTGACCCATACGAGTGAAAAATGTTCAAAGGCTCCATTACGGCGTTGATAACTCCCTTCAAAAGCGGTGAGATCGACTGGCAAGCCTTTGAAAAGCTTGTGGAGTGGCAGATATCCTCGGGAACGGACGGTCTCGTCCCGTGCGGGACGACGGGCGAATCCCCCACCCTTTCGCATGACGAGCACCATCAGGTCGTCGCCCGTTGCATCGCCATTACGGCGGGCCGTGTGCCGGTGATCGCCGGAACGGGCTCGAACTCCACGCGCGAAGCCATCGATCTTACCGCCCATGCGCAAAAAGACGGGGCGGACGCCGCGCTTGTCGTCACGCCCTATTACAACAAGCCCTCACAGGAAGGTCTGTATCAGCATTACAAAACGCTGCACGACGCCACAAAAATTCCGATCGTCATCTACAACATCCCGGGGCGCAGCGTCATCGATATGTCGATCGATACGATGTGCCGCCTCGCAGAACTGCCGCGCATTGTCGGGGTCAAGGATGCGACCGGGGATCTTGCCCGCCCGCTGAACCTTAAAAACCGTCTTGGCGATGGTTTTTGCCAATTGTCCGGCAACGACGACACCGCAACCGGGTTCCTCGCGCAGGGCGGCCACGGCTGCATTTCCGTGACATCGAATGTCGCGCCTGAGCTCTGCGCGAAAATGCATGATGCCTGGGCGGCGGGTGACTTGAAAACCATGGCGGAAATGCGCGACCTGCTCGCCCCGCTGCACAAGGCGCTGTTCTGCGAAACCTCGCCTGCGCCGGTGAAGTATGCCGCCTCACGCCTCGGTTACGGCAGCGACGAGGTGCGCCTGCCGCTGGTGCCTGCGAGCGCCGCCGCCCGCACGGCGGTGGACGAAGCCCTCTCCTTCGCGCGCTTGATTTCCGGCGCGGGAGCGGCCACATTGCGCGCCCATGGCTAAGAAAAAAGACAAAAAATCCCAGCTTCTTTCAACGGATGTCACGATCACGGACAACCGCAAGGCCAATTTTGAATATTTCCTGGAAGACAAACTGGAGGCCGGAATCGTCCTCACCGGCACCGAAGTGAAATCCCTGCGTCATGGGCAGTGCGGATTGCAGGAATCCCACATCGCCGCCAAGAAAGGCGAGCTGTGGCTTTTGAACGCACATATTCCGGAGTATCAGCAGGCAGGTCCCCATCTTCAGCACGCGCCGCGCCGCCCGCGCAAACTTCTGGTCAACGCGCGTCAGCGGGACCGGATGATGGGCGCTGTCAGCCGCGAAGGCTACACCATCGTGCCGACGCGCATCTATTTTAATACCAAAGGCGTCGCCAAGCTGGAAATCGCCCTCGCCAAGGGCAAAAAAGAATACGACAAGCGCGAAACCATCAAACAGCGCGACTGGAACCGCCAGAAAAGCCGCGTTTTGCGGAACGAGCGGGATTAAGAAATATTAGATCTGCGCTCTCTGACGCCAATACCATCAACAATCAACGATGGAAGTCAGAAGAACAGAAAAGACCGGGATACAGCGAAGAGAACGAGACGCCTTGTCTCCATGCCCGAGCCGGATAAGTTTTCCTTTAAACGCTAAAACCGGCTTTTTTCTAATATTTTCTACGGTTTCAACCCAGCTTGTCGTCATGTTACAACACACTATATTTCTGGAATGAGCTTTCGTTATCCCACCCGTCTGGATTTTTCCAAGGAATTGCCGCCCGATATCCGCGCGGCGGTAGATCGGCAGCGCC
>JBDHTU010000131.1:0-5099 GCA_039808805.1 Micavibrio sp. | reverse complement strand
GCGGCGAAATCCGCCGCGTTGTCTGCGATCAGGGCGTGTTTCCCGTGTTCGATTGACAGCCCCTGCGCCCCGACGGATGTCGTGACCAGCGCGGCGCCCGAGGCCATGCCGTCAATAACCTTTAGTTTCGTGCCGCCGCCATACCGTACCGGGGCCACCATGACGCGGTATTTGGAAAGTTCACCCACCAGGTCATCCGCGAAACCGAGGAATTTAACACCATCGGCATAAGCGGAAATATCAGTCGGTGGATTGCCGACAACATTGAGATGGAAATCCGGGTAGCGCTGGCGGATCAGCGGAATAACGTCGCGCGCGAAAAAGGCAACGGCATCGGCATTCGGCGGATACGCCATATTGCCCAGAAAGACGGCATTCCGGGCTTCGGCGGGCAGGGCGCTGCGGTCCGCCGCGTGAAGCGATGTGCCGTTCGGCACCGTCACGACATTGCGCAGGCCGAATTTCTCAAGATAGGCCTTGTCTTCATCGGCGCAGACGAGAACGGCGCGCGCGAAACGCGGCATCAGGATTTCCCAGGCGAACACCCCGGCAAGGCGCGGCAGGCCTTTAAGCTTTGAAACTATACCGTTGCGTAGTTGCAGTTCCTTGAGCAGTTTGCGGTGTTCGATATCGTCGAGGTCTAGAACGACGTTTTTGGGGCGGCCCTGCATCAGCAGGAACAGGTCGCGGCGCTCGGCCCAGATAAGGTCAAAGGATTCCAGGTCAAGGCCCGCGATAGATTCCTGATAGTCGCGCAAGGCGTGCGCACGCGGCGCATCCAGTATTTCAAAAGCGCGCAGGCTGTAACGCAGGCGCGTGGCGGTGGAGATATTTTCGGCGCGCGGTGTAACGGTGATGATGTCCTGTGCGATCTGTTCCATCGCGCGGCGGGCGATATCATTTTCCGGCGGCGGGCCGACGAACGTCACTTCATAATCCGCGGCGCAGGCGCCCAGCAGGTTTGAAATGCGGGCGTGCCATCCTTTGTCGGCAGGAAAGGGGAAGGTCGGAGAGAGGAACAAAAGTTTTTTCATCGTGGTATTTCAAACAACTCAATTATTACGTCATATAAAGTGCGGCAGGGCTTTTGTAGCACAGGCTTTGTAATTGTCATATCCTGAATCCTGCGGTTTAGCCCTTGAACAATGCCTATCCCGGCGATAGGTTTATGGAACGATTCAAACACCCGATCAGAGAAAAGTTCCATTCCATGAGCATGTTTCCGAAAGACCGTTCCCCCGCCGAGATTTATGACAATTACCTGGTGCCAACCGTCATCGAGCAGACCAACCGGGGCGAACGCGCATTCGACATTTATTCGCGCCTTTTGAAGGAACGCATTATCTTCCTGACCGGCGAAGTGCATGACGGCGTTTCTTCGCTTATCTGCGCACAGCTTCTGTTCCTGGAATCTGAAAACCCGACCAAAGACATTTCGTTTTACATCAACTCCCCGGGCGGCGTTGTAACGTCCGGCATGGCGATGTACGACACGATGCAATACATCAAGCCCGCTGTTTCCACCGTGTGTATCGGTCAGGCGGCCTCCATGGGCTCTTTGCTTTTGACTGCCGGTGCCAAAGGCAAGCGTTTCGCGCTGCCCAATGCCCGTATCATGATCCACCAGCCGAGCGGCGGGGCGCAGGGACAGGCGACGGACATCGAAATCCACGCCCGCGAAATTCTGCGCATGCGCGCCAACCTGAATCAGATTTACGTCAAGCACACGGGCCGCAAGCTGGCCGACATTGAAAAAGCCATGGAGCGCGATAACTTCATGTCCGCCGATGAGGCGAAAAAATTCGGCCTGATCGACGAAGTCGTCGAAGAACGCGCCCCGGGTGAACAGGTCAAAAAATCGGCATAAGGCAATAATCCTTAACGCGACCTCGCGCAATTGCATTGATTCGCGAGGATTTTCGCGGGGCCGGCCGGTTTCGAACGCTTGAAATCTTAACCAATGCTTCCCATATCCTATGATAGAATGGTGCATTGCGGGGCAGTCTCTCCGGGGCCATAAAAACAATAAAGGATATAATCCATGCTGGGATCAGTTACCAAGGACAAGGACACGTATGCGGTTTTGCCGCTGCGGGACATCGTCGTTTTCCCCCATATGATCGTGCCGCTGTTCGTGGGCCGTGAAAAATCCGTCAAGGCGCTCGAAGCCGTGATGCAGGAATCGAAGAAGATCCTGCTGGTCACCCAGAAATCTCCATCCGAGGATGATCCGACATCCGATGACATTCATATGATCGGGACGGTGGGATCGATCCTGCAGTTGCTGAAACTTCCCGATGGCACGGTCAAGGTGCTGGTCGAGGGGATCGAGCGCGTGGAAATCAGCGGTTTTACAGGCCGCGCGGATTTTATCGAAGCGACCGTCAAGCCGATGGCCGACACGTCTGTAAAGGGCGAAGAGCTGGATGCGCTGGCCCGCGCCGTCGTCGCGCAGTTCGAGCAGTATGTGAAGCTGAACAAAAAAATTCCGCCGGAAGTCATCGTCTCCGTCAACCAGATCGAAGACTCCGCGAAGATGGCAGATACGATCGCATCCCATCTTTCTTTGAAGATCGAGGAGAAGCAGGAATTGCTGGCCACCGCGAACGCGGCGGATCGCCTGGAAAAAATCTACGGCTATATGGAAGGAGAAATCGGCGTCCTTCAGGTCGAAAAACGCATCCGTAACCGCGTCAAGCGCCAGATGGAAAAAACGCAGCGCGAATATTATCTGAACGAGCAGATGAAGGCGATCCAGAAAGAGTTGGGCGAAGGCGAAGACGGCCTCGACGAGATCGGCGAACTGGAAAAGAAAATCGTTGAGACGCGCCTTTCCAAGGATGCGCGCGATAAAGCCAAGGCAGAAGTGAAAAAACTGCGCCAGATGTCCCCGATGTCGGCGGAGGCCACCGTCGTGCGCAATTATCTGGACTGGGTCTTGTCGGTTCCATGGGACAAGCGCAGCCGCGTTAAAAAGGACATCAAGTCTGCGAAGAGAATTCTAGACCATGATCATTTCGGCCTCGAAAAGGTCAAGGAACGCATTCTCGAATATCTCGCCGTGCAGCAGCGTACCGGCAAGGTGAAAGGATCGATCCTGTGCCTCGTCGGCCCTCCGGGCGTCGGTAAAACCTCACTGGCGACATCGATTGCGAAAGCCACGAACCGCAACTTCGTGCGGATGAGCCTTGGCGGCGTGCGCGACGAATCCGAAATCCGCGGCCATCGCCGCACCTATATCGGCGCTCTTCCCGGCAAGATCATCCAGGGCATGAAGAAGGCCAAGACCAGCAACCCGCTGTTCCTTCTCGATGAGATCGACAAGCTGGGGTCCGACTGGCGCGGCGATCCGTCTTCGGCGTTGCTGGAGGTTCTTGACCCGGAACAAAACGAAAAGTTCAACGACCACTATCTTGAACTGGATTACGATCTGTCGGATGTGATGTTTATCTGCACGGCGAACACGTTGCGCATGCCGCAGCCGCTGCTCGACAGGATGGAGATCATTCGCTTGTCCGGCTATACCGAAGATGAAAAAATCCAGATCGTGCGCCAGCACCTGCTCACCAAACAGATCAAGAATGCCGGCCTGAAAAAGGACGAGTTCGTGATCAGCGACCAGGCGATCCGCGACCTGATCCGGTTCTACACGCGGGAAGCGGGGGTTCGTTCGCTGGAACGCGAAATCGCCAACCTTTGCCGCAAGGCCATCAAGGAAATCCTGATGAAGGGCAAGGCGAAGGTCTCCGTCACGCCGGGCAACCTTGAGAAGTTCGCGGGTATCCGCAAGTTCCGCTTCGGCGAAATGGACGAGCAGGACCGCATCGGTATCGTCAACGGCCTGGCCTATACCGAATTCGGCGGCGACCTGCTGTCGATCGAGGCGGTCTCTATGCCCGGCAAGGACGGCAAGGTCACGACGACCGGAAACCTGAAAGACGTGATGAAGGAATCCATCACGGTGGCCGAGATGCTGATAAAATCACGCGCCGACAAGTTCGGCATCGACTTCGAATCCTTGAAGGAAAAAAGCATCCACGTGCACGTGCCGGAAGGCGCGACGCCCAAGGACGGGCCGTCCGCCGGCGCCGCGATGACCACGGCGATCATCTCCGCCCTGACCGGTATCGAGGTTCGCCGCGATATCGCCATGACGGGGGAGATCAACCTGCGCGGCTATGTCACCGAAATCGGCGGCCTGAAAGAAAAGCTGCTGGCGGCGATGCGTGGGGGAATACGGAAAGTCTTGATCCCGAAAAACAACGCCAAGGATTTGCCCGATATTCCGGACAAGGTGAAAAAAGCCCTCCAGATCATCCCGGTTAATACGATCGAGGAGGTTCTGGTTCATGCTTTGGTCAAAATTCCCGAGCCTATTCAAAGGGATAAGGGTAAAATTGATGGCCATACGCCGGAATCTGCAGAAAATAAGGGCGAAACCACAATTCGCCATTGAGTTGAGGGGCGAAACAGCCTAGAAAAGAGTCGTTCGAGGCCGCGGAAATCCTAGGGTTTTGCCATAGGGAGGGTTCGCGGCTTCGAAGGTTTTTGAGGGCGTTTTTTCGTCACCAAATTTGTTCCAAACACACATAAGGGGATTCCCAAATGAACAAAGCAGAACTCATCGAATATGTAGCAAAAGAAGCCGAACTGACCAAAGCCGACGCGCAAAAAGCCGTTGAAGCTGTTTTCGGCGGCATCACCGCTACGCTGCAAAAGGGCAATGAATGCCGTTTCGTCGGCTTCGGTACGTTCAACGTCACCAAGCGCGCCGCCACCACGGGCCGCAACCCGCGCACCGGCGAAGCCATCAAGATCCCGGCTTCCAAGCAAGCCAAATTCAAGGCCGGCAAAGAACTGAAAGACGCTGTTAACAAATAGCCTCTCTATAATCGTCATTCCCCGCGCAGGCGGGGAATCCATTTGGATCCCCCGGTCAAGCCGGGGGATGACATTTTAAAGATGTTTTAGGGTTGCAAAATTTATTGCGGTCTGTATTTATATCGCCACCACAGGTGGGGCGTTTAGCTCAGTGGTAGAGCGCTTCGTTTACACCGAAGATGTCGGGAGTTCGACCCTCTCAACGCCCACCATTTCCT
>JBDHTU010000130.1:0-5129 GCA_039808805.1 Micavibrio sp. | reverse complement strand
ACGGCGCAGGCGCAAAAGCGGCTGGAAGTGATCGAAACGCTCGACACGCTTGGCGCCGGGTTCCAGCTGGCCAGCCACGACATGGATATTCGCGGCGCGGGCAATCTTCTGGGGGAAGAGCAGTCCGGCCATATCAAGGAAGTCGGTGTTGAATTGTACCAGCAGATGCTGGAGGAGGCGGTAGCCGCCGCACGTGCGGGTGTCGATTTTGACGATCTTCCTTCCAGCGACGCATGGTCACCGAACATCAATCTCGGCACGTCCGTTTTGATCCCCGAAAATTATGTCGAGGATCTGGGCGTGCGCATGAGTCTTTACCGCCGCCTTGCCGACCTTGAAAACGATTCCGATGTAGAAGCGTTCGCCGCGGAATTGATCGACCGGTTCGGACCCGTTCCGACGGAGGTGGAAAACCTTCTCGATATCGTGCGGATCAAGCAGCTTTGCCGTATCGCCAATGTCGACAAGGTAGAGGCTGGGCCAAAGGGCGCGGTGATCGGATTCCGCAAGGATTCCCCGCCCAACCTGCCCGGCCTGATGCAATGGCTGCAGGAGGCGCGGGGAACCGTGAAATTGCGGGCGGACCAAAAGCTTGTTGCCGTCCGGGCGTGGGATTCCCTGCCTCAGCGCGTACGGGGCACCCAGACCATCATGAAACAGTTGGCCGACCTTACTCCATAGGGTATAATCAACCGTAACCCTTTGAAAGGACGCATCCTATGAGCCGTGACTATGCTGAGCGCCGTATCCGGGACGCGTTGAAATCCAGCGGCGGCAACGCGGCGCGGGCAAGGCAGCAGATCATCGCCTGGGCGCTGGAAGACTCCAAGCTTATGCAGGAACTCGTGGCGCCGCACCTGACGGGCATCGTCGCCCATGCCGTCAACCGCGTGATGACGATGAAGGAAAAGAAAGTTCCGGCGGCACCGGAGGCGGCGCAACCCGTTAAAGGCGATAATCCCGCAAGTGACCCGTTCGGTATGGAAATCCTGAAAGCCATCGCGCTTGGCAACCCGGCGCAGTTCGGCCTTGAAAGCGGCGTTACGACCAAGAAGCAAGCGGCATCGCAGCGGCACATCGATGCGATACGCCAGATGGTTTCCAAAAATAAAACCGACAAATAATTTTCCCCATGCAGCCTGTCGCGGTCCATCCCAAGGAATTCTTCGCCGCGCGTGAAGATTTGCGCCATGGGTTTGTTCGAAAAAATGCCGGCGATAATTTTGATTTGATCCCGCAGGGGCAGGACTGGGCGTCTCGCCGTTATTTGCGCGTGCGCACACCGGACCGCAGTTTTATCCTGATGGAGGCGGTGCCGGATCATGTTCCCACCGCGACGATGGGGCACAAGCTTTCGGCGTTCCTGAAAATCGGCGCGATGCTGCGCGAGAACGGCATCCACACGCCGGAAATTCTCGCGTCGGATGAACGCGAAGGGTTTGTCCTGCTGGAGGACATGGGCGATGTGACATTAAACGCCGCGCTGGATGCAGGCGCAAACGCTATGGAGATTTATAGCGCGGCGACGGATGTTCTGATCGCTTTTCGTGATAATCTGGACCCTTGTAACACGCTGGACCTGCCGAAATACAAAGACAGCTATATCCGCAAAGGGCGGCAGCGCATTGTGGACTGGTATATTCCCGCAACGCGGCGGGCCGTCAACAACGATGATTTTCTGGCGTCGTATCTTGCGGCGTGGGACGAGGTCGCGGCGAACCTGCCGCCGCCGCCCGTCGGATTTATCCACGGCGATTTCCATCTCGGCAACCTGATGAAACTCTCTGACGGCGGGTGCGGCGTTCTGGATTTTCAGGACGCGATGTGGGGGCCGGCCCCTTACGATCTCGCCAATCTGCTGGAGAATATCCGCCGCGACGTGCCGCGCGATATTTATAACGCAATGCTGGCGCGCTATGGCGGGGACGATGTCTTTCGCGCGTGGTTCCGCGTCATGGGGACGCAGTTTCATTGCAGGATTATCGGGCAGGTTTTGCGTCTTTCTATCCTGTCCGGCAAGGACGAACTCCTTCAATACATGCCGCGTATTCAGAATTACCTGATTGAAGGTTTGAAAGATCCGGTGTTAAAGCCGTTGGCAGACTGGATGAAACAGGAAAGAGTCGATCTAGCGGCAACGAATTTCGATCCAGACGCCATCCGCCCATTCATACGGCCGGACGCGTTTTAGACGGCAGGCACAGCGCCATTCCCAGCAAAAACCAAAGGTGGCGGGCGTAGGTTAGTTCGTGCAGCAGGCACATGACGCTGAATCCCAGAATTACCATCAGTATGGACAGGCGGATATTTGCTGCGAAAACGTCGTCATATTTTAACTGCCGTATAAGGGTGGAAACGACTTTTAAAAAGAATGCCGCAAAAATCAGAAGGCCGACCAGCCCTGTTTCCACGAGCAGCCAGAGAGGGGTGCAATCGATCAGGTTGATGGTTTTTCCGTGTTCGGCTTTCTGTTCCAGCATGGCCGACCCCAGCCCGGAGCCGAAGAAGGGATTCTTGCGCACCATATCCATTGCGTCTCCCAGGATGACGAGACGTTGCTTGTCCCCGACATAGGCCACGGACTCTTGCATTTTATCAATAGAAGGAACCTTTTCCGTGCTGGCTACCTCGCCGAAGATTTCAAAATAGCGCTCATGGAAGATAGAAAGCTTGTTCGTACGATCATGACTTGCTACGGCAAGAACTGATGCCCCTATAAGAGCTGCCAAAAGAAGCGTTGCCATACGGCGCCAGTGACGGCGGCGCAAAACAAATATGACAGGCAGCATCAAGGCAAGCGTCAGCACCGTCGCACGGGAGCCGTTGAACACGATGAAAAAGGGCAGGAGAAAGTATAAAAAATTTACGAGCCCGCGCGGCAATATATTGCGTAAAGACAATGCATCGATTGTTGTGAAGGCAAAGACAGCCAGAAAGAAGAAGGCATAGGCGTTGCGGTTGGCCATCAGGCCGTCGATCGGGTATTTAATGTCCAGAAAAAGCCATGCGCCCGGCAGGGAAGGATGCAGGGAGAACATCATGGCGATCGCCTGTATGACCAGAACAACCGTTGCAAAAGAAATCAGCGTGCGAAAAAAACAGGCAATATGTTTTTCCTGCGCGTTGGTGGCAATCCACCCGCCGAGGCTAAAAAGCCCCATCAGCACAAACCAGCCGAATACTTTGTTGACCAGCGCCCAGCGGCTGATTTCTCCATAGACAAAATATGTGTGGGCGAAGGCCGCGATCAGGACCAGCGACAACCCCGCAATCCAAAGATACGGCCCTTTCATCGGCCAGTGCGGCCATTGAGCGGTGCGCATAAGCAGCAAAGTGGCTGTAATAAGGGCCGCGGGCAAAAGCAGCAGGTCTGCCAGGCTGAGCCGGAGGCCGAGATAGTCTGGCGATTGAAAGAGCGTGACCTGTATTTGAAGTGCGAGGGCAAAGGCGACGCACACAAAGCCGAGAAAGGCGTTGAGGAATTTTTCGGTTTTAAAAGGTGTCATATCCGGTGCTTGGTGTCTGTCAGCCTGCGCCCCGTCAGGCGCAGCGATTCACGGTTGAAGTCGGACGTCATCAGGGACGGAATGCCGCCAAGCATGGTGGTGAGCATGCTCACAAGGCCGACCTGTACGGAAATCAGGAACGATATTTCAAGCGGTACGCCGAGGAGGCCAAGGCCATAAACATACGCGCCTTCGCGCACGCCCCAACCGCCGATGCTGATAGGAAGGGCGGCGACAAGAGAAATGACGGGCAGGACGATCATCATCTGCCAGAAATCGATGCCGGCGCCGCTGCTGTGAACCAGCGCGAATACCGCAAGGAAAAAAGCGCCCTGTGCGGTGAGGGAAAGCAACGCCAGTTTCGCGCACAGCGCGGGATTGTTGATGAGAACGCGCAAGTAACGCAGGCCGTAACGGTAGCGCCCCTTCAACCGAGCGGTTTGCGGCAGGCGAAAGACCACGAGATTCAGGAATAGGGGCGCGAACAGGAACATCATGACGATAAATGCGCTGATATAGACGGACAGCGTGTGAAAAGTCTGGTTGTCGACATAATGCCAGAGGTTTGGAAGAAAGGCGGCGGATAGAACGAGTAAGGCGCTCAGCGTCATGAGGCGGTCGAAGATTGTGGCGATCAGGCTTTTGAAGATGGTCGCGCCATGCTGAACCGACAGGGCGATGCGGGCGACCATGCCGCCGATGGAGGTAATCAGCACCAGATTTGCCAACTGGCTGGTCAAATTGATCTGCAATGCCTGCGGGAAGGTCAGGTGGCGCTTGCCGAGATTGAGGAGCATCTGCCAGCGCGCCGATAGCAGAATCATCTGGCACAGCATCAACAGGGTGGCGTAAAGCCAGGCGGAAGCGTGGAATTGCGCCAGAATGTTGGACATAATGGCGTCGTCCTTCTGGTTTATGCGCATGGCGAGAATTGCCAGAATCGACAACGAAATAGCCAGCTTGACCGGGAAATTCAGGCTCTTGAAAAAGGACATAAAATTATTGTCACAGGTATAAAATTCCAGACGTCCACTCTTTTAGTGGGAGGTTGGGTTTTCAGCAAGTTTCAAAATAACAAGTCCGGCTGAAATTAAGCTTTTCAGCCGTTTTTTCTTGTGATTATTTAAGGGCCGTACACAAACCGACAAAAAGGGTGAATTATGTCGATCATTGCCTCCCGCCTGAAAAGAATCAAACCGTCCGCCACTTTGGCTGTTACGGCCAAGGCCGCTGAGTTGAAAGCGGCGGGAAAGGATATTATCGGTCTTGGCGCGGGCGAGCCGGATTTCGACACTCCTGAATATGTTCGCAAGGCAGGATGCGACGCGATTGAGGGCGGGCAGACGAAATACACCAATGTCGATGGCACCCCGGCAGTGAAGGATGCGATCATCGCCAAGTTCAAGCGCGACAATAACCTGACCTACGCCCGCGACCAGATCACGGTCGGCACCGGCGGCAAGCAGGTTTTGTACAATGCGTTGATGGCCACGCTGAACCCCGGCGACGAAGTGATCATCCCGGCGCCGTACTGGGTTTCGTACCCGGACATGGTGCTGCTGGCCGAGGGCGAACCGGTGTTTATCGAATGCACCCAGGCCAACAACTTTAAAATGCAGCCCG
>JBDHTU010000129.1:0-5130 GCA_039808805.1 Micavibrio sp. | reverse complement strand
ATGAAAAACTTAGAAGAGATCGGCGACTATATCGCCGCGCAGAAACTTGAGCTGGCTGCGAAAAACCTCCGGCATCTATTGAAAGTCCAGGAAGAGCAAGTCTCGCTGGACAATATCGTATCCTCGCTTGAGCGGACCATCGTGGACGCCCATGCAGGAAACCCGTCCGATTTTTCGGATATTCTCGCCGCGCAGACACGCATCCTCGATGCGACGTTCAATTTCTACATCGACAAGGCGAAAAACGGCTATAGCGAGGATGACAAGATCAACATCGCCCTGCGCGCGCAGCGGCAGACGGACCGCACCATCAACACGTGGAAACGCATCAAAACCGAAAAGCCGGTCCAGCCGCGCTATATCATCCGGGAATCCCACACATATAAAAAATTCCCGGAACGAACTGAACAAATGTTGACCGACAATGCCCCGCTGGACCTCTGAAGCGCGGGAAAAACAGGCGGCACTGGCGCGGGAAAACAAGCCGTGGACCCGTTCCACCGGCCCGAAAACGGCATCCGGCAAGGCGCGCTCCTGCTGGAACGCCTACAAACACGGCCTGGACTCGGCGCAGGCCATCAAGCTGCGTCGGCTCCTGCGGGATCACAACCGTTTCCTGCTCGATCTTCTCGCCCGCCACCGCGCCGCCATGCTTAAATCCTCTCTCACGGGAGAGGATCTGGGTAAGGGATCTTATAAAGACAACACCCCCTCTCCTGCTTTTTACAGCGCACCTTCCTTGGCGTCTTGGCGTTTAAAGCCAATAAATACGGAAACTCATGCAAATTCAATATCTTGTTATTTGAAAATTAACCATTCCCGCCCTATCTTTGTCGGGCACGGTTCGCGTGCGTCCCACAATTCAAGGAACGGAAAAAGCCATGAGCGAAGCCAAAAAAGCCGCCAACGAGTCCATCTCGACGAACAAGACCTTTACGCTGACGGACAACTCTACCGGAAAATCGACCGAACTCCCGGTCCTTCATGGCACACACGGGCCGGATGTCCTCGACGTCCGCAAGCTTTATGCCGATACCAACCATTTCACGTTCGACCCGTCCTACACATCGACGGCGTCCTGCAAATCGCGCATCACCTTCATCGACGGCGACGAAGGCATCCTTGCCCACCGCGGCTACAACATCAAGGAACTGGCGCGCAAATCCACGTTTATGGAAGTCTGCCACCTCCTGCTCGAAGGCGATTTGCCGAACGAACAACAATTGGCGGATTTCACGCGCTCCATCACCTATCACACGATGGTGCATGACCAGATGAACTATTTCTTCCGCGGTTTCCGCCGAGACTCGCACCCGATGGCCATGATGGTCGGCGTGGTGGGCGCGATGGCTGCGTTCTATCACGACTCCCTCGACATCTACGATCCGAAACAACGCGAAATCTCCGCGCACCGTTTGATCGCAAAAATGCCCACGCTTGCCGCCATGTCCTATAAATACTCCATCGGACAGCCGTTTATGTATCCGCGCAACGATCTGAACTATGCGGAAAATTTCCTCTATCAATGCTTCGCCGTTCCGGCCGAACCGTACAAGGTCTCGCCGATCCTTGCGAAGGCGATGGACCGCATCCTGATTTTGCACGCGGACCATGAACAAAACGCTTCCACTTCCACGGTGCGTCTTGCCGGCTCGTCCCAGGCAAACCCGTTTGCCTGCATCGCCGCCGGTATCGCCTGTCTCTGGGGTCCGGCACATGGCGGCGCGAACCAGGAAGTTCTCGAAATGCTGGCCGAAATCGGCACGGTGGACCGCATTCCGGAATATATCGCCAAGGCAAAGGACAAGAACGACCCGTTCCGCCTTATGGGTTTCGGTCACCGCGTTTACAAGAACATGGACCCGCGCGCCGATATCATGCGCGAAAGCTGCTACGAAGTTCTGGACGAACTCGGCCTGCGCGACGAACCGATGCTGAAAATGGCGATGGAAGTCGAACGCATCGCGCTCGAAGATCCATATTTTGTAGAGCGCAAGCTGTTCCCGAACGTGGATTTCTACTCCGGCATTATTTTGAAGGCCATGGGCTTCCCAACCTCGATGTTTACGGTGCTCTTCGCCGTGTCGCGCACCGTGGGTTGGATCAGCCAGTGGAAGGAAATGATCGAAGAACCCGAACTCCGCATCGGCCGCCCGCGCCAGCTTTACACCGGTCCCGCCATGCGCGAATACGTGGACATCAAAGACCGGAAATAAGTTGCCTTAACGCAACCTTTCTGATACATTACGAAAGACGCGGGCAATCCGCGTCTTTTTTATTTGAAGAGAAGCATCATCGGGTCCGGCGAAACCGGGTGTTCTTTTCCGCCTGTCGGCATGGAATCATACCCATCAATGGCGGCAAGACCGCCCGTGCGGACCATCTCCCAGCCCTTCGGCGTCAGCGCCTGAACATGCAGGTGCTCATACCACCCGCCGTTTTCGTGCGGCTGTCCCAGGCGCGCCACTATCGTTCCGGGTGAAACCTTGTCACCCTCGCGCACAGACACGCTATCCTTGCCAAGATGGGCGTAAATGAAATGCGATATTTCGCCCATCGGTTCATCCAGCTTAAAGACAATCACGCTCCCCCAACCGCCGTCATTGTCCGGATCGTGAATGACTTTGGCAACGTGCACAGGGTGCGCGGGCGCAACGGCGGTGCCGGCAGGCGCGTTGATATCGATGCCCAGATGCACGGCTTTGTCGGATTCCAGGTAAGAACCCGCCCACAAATTGCGGCGGTCTTCCAGATAACCGCCGAAACTGTAATCCGCGCTCGCTTTCCGATGCTCCGCATGCAGATGCCGCTGCGTGACCCCGGCGTCCAGAAGAAGGCTTTTGCCATCGCGAATGACTTTGGGCTGCGCAAAAACCTCGTCCATATTGATATACATGGCCCGGCGATCCTGAAACTCAGGAAACACCGAAAGTTCAAATGTCTGTATAAGGGTGCCGCCTATCACCCCAAAACAATAGCACACCGGCGATACGAAGCGGTATTCTTAACCATTTAAGAATTGTAAAACAAACGCGGCGGCCTTTTGCGACGGCGTTTTCTCCTGTCCCGCGCCCAGCCGCGCCGCGATATCGCCCATCGCCGCGATCTGCGTTTGCGGGCTTAAAAACAGGTCGAACGCGCTCTCCGCAATCACGCCGGGCTGCGCCGCATCCTGAATGAATTCAGGGACGATTTCCTTGTCCGCCATGATGTTGGCCAGATGCGCATACTTGACGCGAACCATGCGTTTCACCATCGCGGCGGTCAGCGGGCTCATCCTGTATGCAATAACGTGCGGCACCTGCAGCGCCGCGAGTTCCAGCCCCACAGTGCCAGACACCGCGATGCCGATATCGAAAGACCGGAATGCGTCATATTTGTCATTCGCATCGGTTACCACGTGAATCGGCCCGGGATAATCGCGGAGCATATTCATCACGTCGCCATAGAGATGCGGCAATGTCGGCGCGACGACATGCGGCGGCGTTGTCATCTTTTCAGAAATCTGCGCGAGCGTTTCGCGGATGACAGGGCCGGTACGGCGCAGTTCACCCTTGCGGCTGCCGAACAGGACGCCGACGATCGTTTCGCTCTGCGCGATACCGTATTCCTCGCGAAACCGTGCGCCATCGGCGCGAAGCGCCTCGCCTTCGACCAATGGATGACCGACCGCGACGGATTTCAAACCGTGCTTTTCAAAATACGGCGGTTCAAAATCGAACAGGCAGATCAGGCCGTCAAGGAATTGCGCGATCCTGGCCGCCCGCCCTTCACGCCACGCCCACACGGTCGGCGCGACATAGTGGATGAGTTTCGGCGCATCCGCGCCCATTTCCTTGCGCACGGCCTTTGCCACGCGAAAACCGAAATCCGGGGAATCGATGGTCACCACCGCATCCGGTTTCGTTTCCTTGATGTGGTTGATGGTGCGGCGGATCAGGGACAGCAATGCGGGCAGTTTGGGCAGCACTTCGGCAATACCCATGACGGCCAGTTCCTCATACGGGAACAGAGAGTCTACGCCCGCGTCTTTCATCTGCGGCCCGCCGACGCCGGACAGTGTGATCGACGGATCGACCGCAAGCAAAGCCTGCGCCAGTTTCGCACCGAGGAAATCACCGGACGGTTCACCGGCTATCAGGCAGATATGCTTGCTCATGTGCAATTCTCCGTCATTTCGACCGTAGCGAAGCGGAGCGGAGAGATCTCATGATATCCCTCGGCTTCGCTCGGGATGACATAGTGAGGAATCATACGCCCACCACGAACAGGCCGAGTTCATCGGCAAGCGCGACCATCTCTTCACGGTCTGCGAGAAGCACGCCGCCATATTCCGCGGCGATGCCCGCATAGCCGAGCGAGGCGCACAGGCGCACGGTATCAGAGCCGAGCGTCGGCATATCGAGATTTCGATCCTGCTGCGGCTTGCTGCTCTTGACCAGGATCGCGCCCTTGGCGGCCGAGCGGGTGATCAGCACATCGGTGCCGTCTTCATCTTCGGTGCCGATGACCTCGCCATCGAACGCGACAACGGACTGGCCGATATCCTCCGCGCCGATCTTGCGCGATCCCGCCATGCCGATGCGGATATCTTCATAGTGATCGTCCGTCGGTTCGATCCGGCCCAAAACGCCTTTGGGCATCATCAGGTCCGGCACGATATCCTGAATCCCGTGGATGGTGAATCCCTCGTCTTCAAGCTCGGACCGAACGGCCTTGAGCAGCCCGTCATCACCGAGCGCGCGCAGGCCGAGCCTGGCAAAAAAAGACACGGTGCGCAGGTCCGGCCGCATTTCCGACAGCTTCGGCCGCTTGACGGAGCCGATCATGACAAGGTGGTTATACTGCTTATCCTTGAGCACGCGGATAATCTGCCCCGCCGCACCAAGGCGCGTGAGCATGTGATCGCGCCCGTCCAAAACGGTTTGATCGACATGACCGTCAAAACCGACGACAAAAGTCTGGATATTGTTTGAATCGCAAAACGCCAGAAGTTTCTTCGGCAGCGTTCCGCCGCCGGCCACGATACCGAGTCTGGATGGAAGCGCGGACACGGCCTTAAGCCGCCTTGGACGGAAAACCGCACAGGCCGAAGCGTTCGCGGTGGATGGCAAATTCGATCACCTGCAT
>JBDHTU010000128.1:0-5204 GCA_039808805.1 Micavibrio sp. | reverse complement strand
CTTTGGGTTTGAGCTTGTGTTTCATAAGGGTTTAACCACGGAGGACACAGAGGATTTCACAGAGTTTCATAACTTAAACCTCTGAATTCCGTCTTTCATGAGAGGAGTATTAAAATTTAAAAGAAGCCCAAGCCTGAATCTGCCAAGCTTCATGTAAGTTAAAATCTGGGCCGTATGAAGAGGAATGAGCTTATCGACAGATTTCGTTTCGACGATGATTTGATTGTTTACGATAAAGTCAGCTCTATACCCTGCATCAATCCGCAAATCATCCATTGCGACGGGCACGATCTTTTCTTTTTCGAAAGGTATTTTGTTTTTTATAAAAAGATGGGCAAGAGCTTGCTGATAGGCACTTTCCAGAAGGCCGGGGCCAAGTTTTTTATGAAGCTGAACCGCGCAGTCAACAATGATGCCGGACAGAGTATTCAAATCCTCCGTGAAAACCTCTGTGCGCTCTGTGTTTAAAAGTTGCATTAGATCGGCTTGCCTGCGGCGGGGGTGATGGCGGCGCCGAGATTCTTGTCGAAATCCTGCGCGGCGCCGGGTTTGGTCCTTACCGTTATACGGCCCTCTTCCCGCACGTCAATGGACAAAACATCCTTGTCCAGCAGCGCTTCTTCTTCATGATTTATGGCCAGCTTGCGCAGCGCGAGGCCGAGTTCGGCCTCCGGCAATTTTACCTCCGCCCCGGATTTCAGTTTCAAATCCCAGCGACGGCCGGACACCAGCGTTGCGGCCTCCACCCGGTCCAAGATCACCGGCTCCGCCCGCAGCATGGAGAGCAATTCCGCCGTCCTTCCCGGCGCCTCATCTCCCACCACGATCAGCAGGTTTTTCCAGGGCCCGAGATTGTGATCCGTCAGCACGACTCCATCCGCATCGATCAGCGCGAGTTTTCCGTGCCGCTGCCACAGCGCGAGGGGCTTTCTTTCTTCAATCCGTATGTAAAGAGTATCCGGCAAGCGCCTTTCGACATGGGCTTTTTTCACCCAGGAAAGTTTTTCCAGATTGGTTTTTGTCGCGGCAGGATCGAACGCGAAAATCGGATCGCCGCGCTCCACCCCGATCATCGCTTTCAGCGTATCGACATCGGTGTGACGCCGCCCGTCCACCATGATATTGCGCACGGCGAAGCCCCACCCGGCGGTGGTGCGGTCCACCGACGCCTCAATATGGGTACGAAGCCGCGCGGATGTGCCCGACATGACGAACCATGAGCCGGCCCAGAGCAAGCCGGCGGCGACAAGGAGAAAGAGGCCGAACTTCTTTGCGAATACGATCAGGCGCTCTGACGCTTTGGAGCGTCGCTTGAGGATGGTGGAGCGTCTTGTGCCTGACCGTGACATTGTGCGGTTTCAACCAGATGGGAACAGAGATCTACGTAAGACATGCCTGCATGCTCTGGCTGGATCACGGCGATCGATCCGGGCGAGAGGCCGGGCATGGTGTTAATTTCGAGCAAATATACCCCATCCGCGCCGGGTTTGGAATCGTCATATCGCAAATCGCACCGCGCAATCCCCCGGCATCCGAGGACTTTGTACGTGTTTTCGGCGAATTTTCTGGCCGTTTCGGCGACAATTTCCGGAACATCGGCCGGGGTTACCAGCTCCGTGCCTGCATCCTTGTACTTGGCGTCGTAATCGAAAAACCGGTGGCCGTGCACAAATATCTCGGTGACGCCCAGCGCCTTTCCATCCAGCACCGCCACGTGGATTTCACGGCCCGGCACGTATTTTTCCACCAGCGCCTCCTCTCCGAAGGTCCAGCTTGCCTCATCGATGGGCTGCTGATTCTCCCCTTCGAGGATGATGCGCACGCCGACGGAAGACCCCTCATTGATCGGCTTTACGACATAGGGGCGCGGCATGACGTTTTCCGCCAGGATATCCTGTTTGGAAGCGACCTTGCCCACCGATGTGCGCACGCCCACCGTCTCCGCCAGTTTTTTGGTCAGCACCTTGTCCATGCCGACAGCCGAGGCCACAACGCCGGAATGCGTATACGGCAGGCCGAGCATCTCCAGCAGCGCCTGGATGGTCCCGTCCTCGCCGCCGCGGCCGTACAGATTGTTGAACACGGCATCGGGACGCGGGGTTGAAAGCTCCTTCACCAGCCTTTGCACATCGCGCGAAACATCAATGGTTTTAACGGTGTAGCCGGCTTCCTTCAGCGCCTTTTCCACATGCGCGCCCTTCATCAGGGAGACTTCACGCTCCGACGACCAGCCGCCGACAAGCAAGGCTACGGATTTTTGAGGCATGTTTTATTCCTTCTCCGTCATTCCGGCGAAGGCCGGAATCTATGCGGGATATCAACATCCCGATTTTTCAAATTCTTAGAAACGCGACCTGTTTTTCAAATCTTCAAACAAATCGTGCCAGTTCGGATTGGCTTTCTCAATCAAATCAATTTTCCACTGGCGTTTCCAGTCTTTTATTCTCTTTTCTCGCTGAATGGCTGCATCTGCAGATTCAAAGGGTTCATAATACACTGGAGTCTTTACGCTGTATTTTTTTGTAAATCCGTCCGCAAGACCTTCTTTATGTTGATGAATACGCCGGATCAAATCGGATGTAACACCAGTATAGAGCGTGCCGTATCTTTTGCTGGCCATGATATAGACATGGAAAATTTTATTCATATGATGAACATCCGATGGATTCCGGCATTCGCCGGAATGACGGTTATAAAGAATTCCCCACCCGCCGGATTTCCCAGCGCAGGGAAATTCCAAATTTTTCCAGGACCCTGCGGCGGATTTCCTCACCCAGATTTTCAAGATCGGCCGCGCTCGCCCCGCCCTCGTTGATCATGAAATTGCAGTGCTTCTCGCTCATCACCGCGCCGCCGATTTTCAGGCCACGGCCGCCGACAGCGTCGATCAACTGCCAGACTTTCGCGCCTTCGGGTTGCCCGGACTTGGCGATTTCCTCGGCGGAAGGGTTGGCGAAGGTGGAACCGCCGGTTTTTTCGCGGATAGGTTGCGACGCCTCGCGCTTCATTTTGATCTCAGCCATGCGGTCCAACACGTTTTGCGGGCTGTCTTTTTTGCCCCTGAAGATGGCGGAGATGAAGATGAAATCTTCGGGCACGCCGGTATGGCGGTAGGTCATGTGCATTTGATCCGGCGACAGCGTATGAAGACGCCCGGCGCGATCCAGCGCCGTGCAGGAAACCAGCACGTCCTTGGTTTCGGTGCCGTAACACCCGGCGTTCATGCGCAGCGCGCCCCCGATGGTCCCCGGAATGCCGGAAAAAAATTCAAGGCCCGCGATTCCCGCCTCCGCCGCGACCTGCGCCACGTTGGCATCGAGCGCGAGCGCGCCCGCCTTGACGGTTTCGCCCTCTACCTCGATCCCCCCGAACTCCCGGCCCAGGCGAATGGTCACGCCCGGCAGGCCGCCATCGCGGATGATGGTGTTGGAAAGCGCGCCGAACACGTGGATGGGCGGCGTTATCCCGCCCGCATAGCAGACGGGCGAGGATGCGTCGGACGGCTCATCCGATGTCTGAATCAGAAAATCCTGCAAATCCTGGAGATCGGCGGGTTTGAACAGAACCTCCGCCGCCCCGCCGCATTTGAACCAGCCCATCGAACCGAGGGCCGCGTTTTCCGTGTAGCGCCCGCGCACGGCGGGCAGCAGGGAAGAGAATGCCGGTTTATGCATGATACAGCCTACGCCCTTTGCTTGCGTGCGGCGGCGAAAACGCCTTCCAGCTCTGCCGGAAGGGCATACGCCCATTTCGTGATATCGCCCGCGCCAAGACAGATGACGTAATCCCCCGGCTGCGCCTGCGCCGCGACCAGCGCGGCAAGCCCCTCCCGCGAGGGCAGCGCGGCCACGTTTTTATGGCCGCACGCGGCAAGCCCCCTGGCCAGCGCGTTTTTGTCCGCGCCCTCGATCGGCGCTTCACCGGCCGCGTAAACATCGGCCACGATCACCGCGTCGGCATCGTTGAAACAGGTGCAGAAATCATCGAACAGCGAGGCAAGGCGCGTGTAGCGGTGCGGCTGCACCACCGCGAGGACGCGCGCGCCGGATTCCGCCACGGCCTGCCGCGCGGCCTTGAGCACGGCGGAAATTTCCACCGGGTGGTGGCCGTAATCGTCGATCACGGTCACGCCGTTTGCCTCCCCGGTGCGGGTGAAGCGGCGCTTGACGCCCGAAAACTGTGCCAGCGCGGTTTTCATGCTGGCGGCGGGAATTTCCATGCGGCGCGCAATGGCGAGCGCGGCCAGCGAATTCTGTACGTTGTGGTTGCCCAGCATCGGCAGGAACACGTCGCGCAGGATAAGCTCCTCGCCCGCAATGCTGGCGGCAAAGCGCACATCGAAGGTGGAGCCGTCCGCCGCGGTGCGGATGTTCGTGGCGTGCACATCCGCCTGCGGATTGAAGCCGTAGGTAATGACGATGCGGTCGGTCAGGTCCGGAATCATCGCCTGCACCGCCGGATGGTCCGTGCACATCACGGCAAAACCATAGAAGGGAATGTTTTCAACGAACTGGCGGAACGCCGCCTTGATGGAATCGTAATCGCCGTAATGGTCCAGATGTTCGGGATCGATATTCGTCACGACGGCGACGGTCGCGGGCAGTTTCGTGAACGTGCCGTCGCTTTCATCCGCCTCCACCACCATCCAGTCGGAGGTCCCCATCCGCGTGTTTGTGCCGTATTTATGGACGATGCCGCCGTTGATGACGGTGGGGTCGAAATTCCCCTCCTCCAGCATCGCGCCGACCATCGAGGTGGTCGTCGTCTTGCCGTGCGTGCCGGCGATGGCGACCGCCATTTTCAGGCGCATCAGTTCGGCCAGCATTTCGGCGCGGCGGACGACGGGAAGCTTTGCCGCCCGCGCGGCGTCCAGCTCGGCGTTCCCCGGCTTCACCGCGGAAGAGATGACGACGATGGCCGCGCCGTCGATATTCTTGGCGTCATGGCCGATGAAAATCCTGATGCCCTTGGCGCGCAGGCGTTCGGTGTTGTACCCGTCCGCGATGTCCGAGCCCTGCACCGTGTAGCCGAGCGCGTGCAAAACCTCGGCAATCCCGGACATGCCGATGCCGCCGATCCCGACGAAATGAAGAATCCCAACGCTTTGAGGCATGATACGCATGCCCCATTCCTAGCGGAACAGGCGCAAAAGTACAATGATTATCAGCCCCCTGCTCCTTCCGCCGCAGCATCGTCAGCCGCGC
>JBDHTU010000127.1:0-5225 GCA_039808805.1 Micavibrio sp. | reverse complement strand
TTTTTCACCGTCATCCCCGCCCTTGGTTCACCATTCCTTGCATCCCGGACTTGATCCGGGATCCATGGATCCTGACGCTCGTCAGGATGCGAGCGACCAGAGAAGAACGCCAAGTGTCCGGCGTTTTTATGAGCACGATCATCATTATAAACGTCATCCCCACCCCCTATTCGTCGTCCCCGCCCCATTCGTCATCCCCGCGAAGGCGGGGATCCGGATCCCCGCATAAAGCGGGCATGACGCGTGAGATGGCCCCTCTCATAGTCATCCTCCGGCTTGACCGGAGGATCCATGAAGCTTCGATCACTGGACGAACAGGGAAAGAAAACCACGAAACGCTTTGCGCCTTGGCGTCTTGGCGTTGAATACGCGATGAGCGGAAAGGCCCTATGGATCCCCGCCTTCGCGGGGATGACAGTAAAGAGACAGCGGGAATAACGAAGAAAGGCCGCGCGGCTTGCATTGGCCCCAAAACCCTATAGAGTCGTTGATGCACCGCCATCTGGCGGGGCCGGACTGTAACAGGTCCGTCATAGACGTTGGCAAAACGTAAATTTGCCGCCCTCGGCTCCATGGCCGGGTGGCGGCGGCGCATGTCCAAAGCTTCGGCTCAAAGGCCGTCGCGGCTGTTGTGAAACGGTCTGTTAACACCCGGCCACCAGTCCCTTTGGGCTGGTGGTTTTTCTTTGACCGCAAACAAAGGGGAAGACCATGGACAACAATGACATCACCAACGACAACCTGCCGCCGTTCGACGAGGAGAGGTTTTCCGAGCAGCTCAGGACCGCGCTCGACCGGCTGGAAAGGATCGGCCTCGGCGTTTGCGAGGCGACCATCCATCTGGAAAACATGCACAGCGACCTCCTCGTGCGCAAGCTCAAGCGCGAGGGAAAAGAGTTCATCATCGTCGACGAGTTCGGCAAGAAAGAGTGAGGGGGCAAGGCTCCTCTCTGGAAAAAGGATAGGATGCCCGCATCCTGATGAAAATCAGGATCCATGGATCCCGGATCAAGTCCGGGATGCGAGGGGTGGTGAACCAAGGGCAGGGATGACGGTGAAAAATCTCAAAAGATGAAACCGTCTGCGGCGGTGACGATAAAAGCACAGGACGCTTTGCGCCTTGGCGTCTTGGCGTTGAATACGCGATGAGCGGAAAGGCCCTATGGATCCCCGCCTTCGCGGGGATGACAGTGAAGAGGTAGCGGGGATGACGGTAAGAGAGAGCGGGGATGACGGATGGGAGGCGAGGAATGGGAAGAATTCGGAAAGAAGGGCGAATGAACCCTTACCTCCGCGTCATTGCGAGGCAAAGCCGAAGCAATCCATAGAATTGTCGTTGCAGGAAAATGTATGGATTGCCGCGTCGCCCTGCTTCGCAGCGCTCCTCGCAATGACGGAAGTGAACGGAGGAAGGGCCTTGTTATAATAGCAGACATAGTTATAATAGCAGACATAAAAAAACCGCCCTTTTTAGGGGGCGGTTATAGTTCATGGGTACCAGATCGGTTAAGCGTAAAACTTTGTGTTGGGGTAGTCTTTCCTTCGTCCTCTTAGCCTTGTTTTCCCGCATGATTAAGAGTTATACCTTATAATTTTATTTTATGGAAAAATTGTACGGCGATACAAATTTGGCGCCGTTAATAATTATAACCTATTGATTTATAATAGATAAAAGGCTTTCAAAATCATCCGGGAGATCGGCCTCTAACGTCATTTCCTCGTCCGTTACGGGGTGGATAAAGGTGATTTCCCCCGCATGCAGCGCCTGCCGCGGGAAGGCCATGACGAAATCCCGCGCCTCTTCCCCATAGCCGCCGCGGTTGAGCAGCGCGCGCTGTTCCTGCAACGGCAGGCCGTACAACGGATCGCCGAGCAGCGGGTGGCCGATATGCTGCATATGGACGCGGATCTGGTGCGTGCGCCCGGTTTCCAGCTTGCAGGTGACGAGGGAGATCAGATCATTGCCAAATGTTTGTTCGCGGAAATAATGGGTGATGGCTTCGCGCCCGGAGGCGTGGCCGCGCACCGCCATCTTGATGCGGCTGGACAGATGCCGCCCGACCGGCGCGTTGATCGTCCCCTTGATCGGCGTCGGCGCTTTCCAGACCAGCGCGTGGTAAACGCGGCTGAGCGATCTGTCCGACAATTGCGCCGCAAGGCCGTTGTGCGCGATGTCATTCTTGGCAACAACCATCAATCCCGTGGTTTCCTTGTCCAGCCGGTGCACGATGCCCGGTCGCCGTACGCCGCCGATGCCCGAAAGCGTCTCGCCGCAATGGTAGAGCAGCGCGGAGACGAGCGTGCCGTTCGGGTTGCCCGCGCCGGGATGGACCACCATGCCCGCTGGCTTGTTGATGACCAGCATATGCTCGTCCTCGAAGACAATATCCAGCGGAATGTTTTCCGGCTGCGGCAGGGCTTCCACCGCTTCGGGGATGGTCAGCGAGAGTTCATCGCCGACGGAAATTTTCAAGGATGGATCGTCGCAGGTTTTGCCGTTGAGTTTTACCTGTCCGTCAAGGATCAGGGCTTTCAGGCGCGAACGCGACACGCCCTCGCCCGCCAGCGTCGCCAGCACCTTGTCCATGCGGCCCGCGCCCGCTTCGGGCGTTACGGTGAAGACTTGCGCGCCGTCTTCTTCTTCGGTGAGATCAGTGTCGGTCATGGCAAAATCGGGCTCATAGCAGGACCCGCGGCGCACGGATCTTCAAAAGTATCCAGCGGCACACCCGCCAGTATCCAGCCGTCATAGGTATAAGACGGCGCGGCGTCAGCCTCGTTCGTCGCCTGGTCTTCACCGAAGCTCGTCTGCGCATAGCCGACGATGATGCGCTCCCCGCCCGCGCCGGAAATCAAACGCGACGCGCTGGCGTTCTGGCCGTCGGTGAAATCCTCGACATGATGCATCTGCCCCTGCGGGGAAAACGTAATCAGCCGCGCATGCGAACGCCGCTCGCTGTCCATCCCGCCCGCGTTGATCAAAACACTCGCGCGCCCGTCTTCATAGACGATCAGATCCGGCACGTCGTAATCATAGCTGCCGCGGAAAAAACGCTGCCACAAAGGCGTTCCCGACGGGTCCGTCTTCATGACCCACGCAGACAGCCCTTTGCCCACATGGTCGAACGGGCGGATTTTCCCGGTGACGATGAAATCGCCCTCCTTCGTCTGCGCCGCCGCCTGCAGGGAGGCGGTTACGCCGCGCGGGTAGGTCCGCTGCCATTTGATCGCGCCGTCCTTATCCACGCGCAAAAGCCATCCGCCGCCTTTGGTTCCGTCGATGACGATCTGCCCGCTGATCACGTAACTGCCGTCCAGCGTCGCCTGCACGTTGTTGAAAACCGTGCTCTGCCCCGGCAGGAAGGACCGCTTCCAGACGATCTTGCCGCCGCTGGAGATTTTATACAGGATGCCGTGCTGTTTTTCCTGATCCTTGGAATCGATGAATTGCGCCGCGACGATGTACCCGCCGCCGTCCTGCGCCGGGATGATCGCCTTCGCATCGAGGTCGCCGCCGCTTTCATACACCGGCATCGGCTTGCCTTTGACTTTCCCATCGTCAGTGTAGGACGCAATGTAAATCCCGTTGCCGCGCGCCTTGTCGCTGATATCCCCGGCAACCGTGAACCCACCCTTGGTTTTCAGGATGCGGTGGATCGTGCGTTGCTCAGTTGTCTCTTCACGCAACGTCCACACGGGCCGCAGGCGTTCATCGATTTTGACGATCAGAGGATGATAGATTTCATCGTTCTTGTCCTTGGTATAAGATCCTGCGGCGACAACCGTCGTCGGATCGATCTGCACGAGATCGGAAAAAACCTCCATGCCGGATTCGGCGGCTTTTTCATCGGAATAGAGCAAGTCCCACACATTGCCGGCGGCGCCCCATTGCGGTTCGCGCAGCGTGACGATTTCCGCGCCCAGCGTCGGCCCGCATTCGGCCTTGGATTCCGTCGCGCTGGACGTCACCGATGTTGGCTGTTTCGTGTCCGCAGGCAATGACGGATCGGCGGCGGCGGCTTCGGGCAGGTCTGCGGCCGTGCCGCTGGAGGATGGGTCCGTCTGCGCAGACGGCGGGACGGGAACGGACGGATCTGCCGCAACGGCGGAGGGAAGTTCCGCTGCCGTGCCAGTTGCCCCTGCGGGCGCGGCATCGGCGGCGCCCGGCGCGGGGGAGTCCGTGTTCGCAACAGGGTTCGCGGCGGAATCCGCCGCCTGCGCCGCTTTCTTCGCCTGCTGCGCCTGTTGCTGCACGCCCGCATCCTGCGCCAACGCGGGAACGGCGAGCAAGGCAAGAACGGAACAGGCCAAAGCCCATCTCGGGGGTGTCAAAATCATCGGGCCAGTGTAGAGTGGAGCCGCGCAAAAGTCACGCGCCGCAAGCGAAGGAGCCCCTTTTTGAGAGTTCTCATCGTCACCGATGCATGGTACCCGCAGGTGAACGGCGTCGTGCGCACCTACGAATATCTGCGCGGCGAACTCGAAGCCATGGGCTGCACGGTGAAAATCATCGGCCCTTCGGATTTTCCCCTGTGCTTTGCCATGCCCGGCTATGCGGAAATCCAGCTCGCATTATTTCCCTATAACCGCCTGCGCCGGATGATCGCCGCCTATGCGCCGGACGTGCTGCACATCGCGACCGAAGGGCCGCTTGGCATCGCCGCCCGCAAATACGCGGTGCGGTACGGGGTGGAATTCACCAGCTGCTACCACACGCATTTTCCGGATTATGCCGCCAAACGCGTGCCGGACTTTATCGCGGACTGGGTGCGCGCGGCGGCCATCCGTTTTATCCGCTGGTTCCACGCCCCCTCCTCCTGCCTGTTCGTCGCCACGGACAGCCTGGAAAAAACCTTGCGCGGCTGGGGCTTTTCGATGCCGATCAAGCGCATGACGCGGGGGATAGACCACGCCATATTTTTTACCGGCGAAAAAAGATTGTTCGGCGCGTTGCAACGGCCCATCGCCCTTTATGTCGGGCGCATCGCCGTTGAAAAAAATCTTGAGGCCTTTTTGAACATGCCTTGGGAAGGATCGAAAATCCTTGTCGGCAACGGGCCGGATATTGAAACGCTCAAGAAAAAATACACCGCCGCGTTTTTTGCCGGAACCAAGACGGGACGCGAACTTGCGGATTTTTACCGCGCGGCGGACGTGTTCGTCTTCCCGTCAAAAACGGACACGTTCGGCATGGTGATTGTCGAGGCGCTGGCCTGCGGTCTGCC
>JBDHTU010000126.1:0-5251 GCA_039808805.1 Micavibrio sp. | reverse complement strand
ACCAATCAGGCCCCCCGAAAGAAAACGCCGGGCTGGCCGGGTGTGGAGCGCGGCGTGTGGCTGCGGCTCAAGCTGATCGCCGATGCGGGACTCGTTGGCATGCCCAATGCCGGCAAATCGACCTTCCTTGCCTCCTGCACGGCGGCGAAGCCGAAGATCGCGGATTATCCGTTCACCACCCTTCACCCGAACCTCGGTGTCGTGAAGGCCGGCGATAAAGAATTCGTGCTCGCGGATATTCCGGGTCTGATCGAAGGGGCAAGCGAAGGCCATGGGCTTGGCGACCGCTTTCTCGGCCATGTGGAGCGTACGGCAGTGCTGCTCCACCTCATCGACATTACGGATGATGACCCGGCAAAGTCTTACAAACTTATCCGTGCGGAACTTGAGGCATACGGCAACGGCCTCGAAGACAAGCCGGAGATCGTCGCGCTCAATAAAGCGGATGCGCTTGGCAAGGAATTGTCCGAAGATGTCGCCAAGGAATTTCAGAAAAAGACGAAAATCAAGCCCCACATTATTTCCGGCGTGTCGAAAGACGGCGTAAGCGAAGTCCTGTTCGCGCTGAACAATATTATCCAGCAATCCCGCAAGACAGAGGCGGAGGAAGAATGACCCCGCAAACGCTTCTGGCGTCTGCCAGAACGATCATTATCAAGATCGGCTCTGCTCTTCTGGTCGACCCGGACAAGGGTGTAAAGCAGGCATGGCTTGCGGCGCTGGCCGAAGATGCCATGGCGCTTCGCGCGCAGGGTAAAAACGTGATTATCGTCACCTCCGGCTCTATCGCCCTGGGGCGCAGGACGATGGGCATTTCCGCAAGTGACCGGCCCTCCTCCATCCCGCTGGAATCGAAACAGGCCTCGGCGGCGATCGGGCAGATTGCACTGATGCAGGCTTATATCAACGCTTTCGCCATTCACGGCGTTGGTGTGGCGCAGATTTTGCTGACCCCGTCCGATACCGAAAACCGCCGTTCGCATCTTAACGCCCGTGCGACTATCCACGCGCTGCTCGAAAAGAACATCATTCCCGTTATTAATGAGAATGACACGGTGTCCACGGCCGAAATCCGGTTCGGGGACAACGACCGCCTCGCTTCCCGCGTGGCGCAAATGATCGGCGCGGACATGGTGATCCAGCTTTCGACGACGGACGGATTATATACCGCCGATCCGCGGCTGGACCCCTCTGCCACTCATATTCCCGTCGTCGAGAAACTTACGGCGGAATATGTCTCCATGGCAGGCGACGCCATCGCGGGCGTATCCACCGGCGGGATGAAGAGTAAGATGGAAGCCGCACGTATTGCCACGGAATCGGGCGTTCACATGATGATCGCCAAGGGCGCAGAGTTCCACGCGCTCAAACACGCCTGTGAAGGGAGTGCAAAGAGCACCGTCTTCCTCGCCAGTGACCAGCCGCGCACCGCGCGTAAAAAATGGATTCTGGCGCACGTCAAACCGAAGGGTTCGGTTCATCTGGACGCGGGGGCATGCAAAGCGTTGCTCTCTGGAAAAAGTCTCCTCCCCGCCGGGGTTACGAAGGTGGACGGGGTGTATGATCGCGGCGATGCTATCCAGATTTTCGCGCCGGACGGTAAAACGCTGGGCATCGGCATATCCGCTTACACGGCAGAAAACACGCGCCTGATTGCAGGGCGCAAAAGCGCGGAGATTCCAGATATTCTCGGCTATTCGCGCGGCGACGAGCTGGTTCACCGCGACGATCTGGTCCTGCATTAATAATATCCCGCTGCTTCCCTCTATGCTCTATAGAATGCGCGTTCCGGGTAAGCTGTTTTTAATTCTCATAATATTCCTAAATTTGCCCTGCACGGCAGCGCGCCCTTTTTATTCACGGCAAAGCCCAGTATGATCGGGCTTTCACCAAGGAATCACGGAATATGCGCACCGACACACCGAAAACGATCTACCTGAAGGATTATACCCCGCCCGCTTACCTGGTGAAGCATATTGACCTGCGCTTTGAAATTTTTAAAGGCCGCACGGTGGTGCATGCAAAGACACAATACGTGAAGAACGGCCAGGGGGATGTGCTGTTCCTGAACGGCGAAGACCTCAAGCTTGTATCCATTAAAATAGACGGTGCGGAGATCAAGCCGGATATCACGGCAACCGGGCTGACCTGTGCCCCCGGCAAGGATAAATTTACGCTGGAAACCGTGACGGAGATTTACCCGGAAGACAACACGCGTCTTGAAGGGCTCTACTGCTCCGGCGGCACGTATTGTACGCAGTGCGAGGCTGAAGGCTTCCGCCGCATTACCTATTATCCTGACCGCCCGGATGTCATGGCCACATTCACGGTGCGTGTCGAAGCGGAGGAAAAATCCTGCCCGGTTCTTCTTTCCAACGGAAATCTTAAAGAAAAAGGCACGCTGGGCGACGGCCGCCACTTTACGGTGTGGGATGACCCGACGCCCAAGCCCTGCTACCTCTTTGCGCTGGTGGCGGGTGATCTGGAACACGTCCACGATACCTTTACAACGCGCGGCGGCAACAAGGTCGATCTGTATATTTATGTCCGCAAGGGCGATGAAGAGCAATGCGGCCACGCCATGCAATCCCTGATCAAATCCATGAAATGGGACGAAGATGTTTACGGGCGCGAATACCAGTACAACATCTTCAATATCGTCGCAGTCAGCGATTTCAACATGGGCGCGATGGAAAACACTTCGCTCAACATTTTCAACACCGCCCTCGTTCTCGCCCATCCGGAAACCGCGACGGATATGGATTTCATGCGGGTCGAAAGCGTGATCGCCCATGAATATTTCCACAACTGGACCGGCAACCGCGTCACCTGCCGGGACTGGTTTCAGTTGTCGCTGAAAGAAGGGCTGACCGTCTTCCGCGATCAGGAATTCTCCGCCGATATGAACAGCCGCGGCCTGCAACGCATCGATGATGTTCAGCACCTGCGCCGGATGCAGTTCCCGGAAGATGCCGGCCCCCTCGCCCATCCCATCCGGCCGGACAACTATATCGAGATCAACAATTTCTATACCATGACCGTGTATGAAAAGGGCGCGGAAGTCATCCGTATGTTCAACACGCTGCTCGGGCCCAAAATTTACCGCAAGGCGACCGATTTGTATTTCGACCGTTTTGACGGCCAGGCCGTGACGACAGAAGACTGGGCTCAATGCATGGAAGATGCCTCCGGTATGGACCTGTCGCAATTCAAGCTTTGGTACTCTCAGGCCGGAACGCCGGAGATCAGCGCCAGCGGCGATTATGACGAAACCGCGAAAACCTATACGCTGAGTTTGCGCCAGCATATTCCCGATACGCCGGGCCAGACGAACAAAAAGCCGATGTATATTCCCGTTGCTGTCGGCCTGATCGGCCCGAACGGCGATGACATGATCGAAACAAAAATCCTGCATCTGCAGGAACCGGAACAAAGCTTTACTTTTGAAAATATCGGTGCGCGCCCCGTACCGTCTATCTTGCGCAACTTTTCCGCGCCGGTAAAGCTGACCACGGACCTGTCCGATGACGATCTGCGCTTCCTGATGGTGCACGACTCCGACGGGTTCAACCGCTGGGAAGCTGGCCAGACTTACGCTATCCGGGCCATCAACCGCCTGATCGACACGGATGATCTGGAAGAAGGACTTCTTGAATCGCTTGAAAGCCTGCTCGACCTGGCGATCCAGGGCAAGGAAGACAAGGCCCTGCTCGCCAAGGCGCTCGGCCTGCCGGATGTGCAGATCATCGCCCAGACGCGCGAAGTCGTCGATCCGGATGCGATTTACAATGCGCGCGAACGCGTGAAAGAGGCGTTCGCCAAACGCTGCGCGGACAAGCTGCTCTCCGTCTACAAAGCCAATCTTGAAACCGGTGCGTTCTCCATTACGCCGGATGCCATGGCGCGGCGCTCTCTGAAAAACACCGTGCTGGGCTATATCGACGACCCGGCGCTGGCGGCCGAACAATATAAGAAAGCGACGAACATGACAGACCGCGTCGCCGCTCTGTCTGTCCTGACGGATCATGAAGGCGCGGAAAAAGACTCGGCGTTTGCGGACTTCTATGCGCGGTTCAAGGATTACCCGCTGGTGGTGGACAAATGGTTCTCGCTCCAGGCGATTGGCGTCAACGACAACACCATTCGCAATGTGCGCGGCCTAGCCGAGCACAAGGATTTCACCCTGAAAAACCCGAACCGCGTGCGTTCGCTTTACGGCGCATTTGCCATGAACAATCCAGTCGGATTCCACCGCGCTGACGGGGCCGGGTACACGCTGCTCAAAGAGGCTGTGATATCCCTGAACGGCATCAACCCGCAGATCGCGGCGCGGATGCTGACGCCGCTCCGGGAATGGCGGCGTTATACACAGGACCGTCAGGCAAAAATGAAAATGGCCTTGCAGGAAATAGCCGAAGTGCCGAAACTCTCTCCCGATGTCTTTGAAATCGTCAGCAAAAGTCTTAAAGGCTAACCGTCGGGTCAGCCGCCGCACATTCGATGCGCGCTTTGGCGTGCCCGTCTGCGGTATCGACGAAGCCGGGCGCGGCCCCCTCGCCGGCCCCGTGGTAACGGCCTGCGTCTATATCCCGCCGGAACATATCAAGCATCCTGTCTGGCGCGACGTGGCGGACAGCAAGCAACTGCCGCCGCAAAAGCGGGAATATCTGTATGAGTTGATCATCCAGCGCTGCGTTTATCATGTGGCCGAGGCGAGCGTAGAAGAAATCGATACGCTCAACATCCATCACGCCACGCTGCTGGCCATGCGGCGCGCCTATGAAGGCGTGCATGGCCGCGGTGATATGACTCTGGCTCTTGTCGACGGAAAGTTTGCGCCAAAACTGCAATGTGAGGCAAAAGCGGTTGTCAAAGGAGATGACCTTTCCCTTTCCATTGCTGCCGCCTCTATCCTTGCAAAGGTAACACGTGACCGTCACATGGCGCGCCTGCACGAAGAATTTCCTCACTATCATTGGCACACGAATGCCGGGTATGGCACACCAGACCATCTGGACGGAATTGCGCGGTACGGCATTACGCCGCACCACCGCAAATCTTTCGCGCCATGCAGGGTTGAGGCGGCTTAAGCGGCTTTCTGCCCTGCCTGCGCCTTCATCTGTTTGGCCATTTCCTTCGCGCCTTTTTCCAGGTCTTCACGCGATACGTCGCGGACATGCGTCGCAATGGACCATTGAATGCCGCACCGGTCTCTTACCGCGCCGAGGCGGTCGCCCCAGAACATATCCGA
>JBDHTU010000125.1:0-5256 GCA_039808805.1 Micavibrio sp. | reverse complement strand
CCGAGTTCGACCATTTCCGTGACGCCCTGCTCCTTCATCCACTGCACGCTCTCGCGCCAGCGGACCATGCCGGTGATCTGGTCGACCAGCAGGCGGCGGATGTCGCTGGGTTCGCTCACGCCCTTGGCCGTGACGTTGGACACGACTGGAACGCAGGGCGGGCGGATGTTGGTGTCGGCCAGCGCATAGGCCATCTCCTGCGCCGCGGGCGCCATCAGGGAGCAATGGAACGGCGCGGAGACCGGAAGCAGGATCGCACGTTTCGCGCCCGCTTGGCCCGCGTACTCGATGGCAAGCTGCACGGCGGCGGAGTGGCCGGAGACGACCACCTGCCCCTGGGAGTTGTCGTTCGCCGCTTGGCAGACGACTTCCTTGTTCCCCTGCGCCGTGGCTTTCCTGGTGACTTCCAGAACGTCGGGGAGGTCGAGGCCGAGAATCGCCGCCATGGCGCCGACGCCGACCGGCACGGCCTTTTGCATCGCCTTGCCGCGCGTCTTCAAAAGCTTGGCCGTGATGGCGAGGTCAAGCGAACCCGCCGCCGTCAGCGCCGAATATTCGCCCAAGGAATGCCCTGCCATAAACGCGCAAGACGTTTCAAACTTCACGCCGCCCTGTTTTTTCAGGATCTTGGCAACCGCCATCGAATGGGCCATCAAAGCGGGCTGGGTGTTTTCGGTCAGGTTGAGATCGCTCTCCGGACCTTCGAACATCAGCCTGGAGAGTTTCTGGGAGAGCGCGTCATCCACTTCCTGGAACACCTCGCGCGCCTCGACGAACGCGTCCGCCAGGTCTTTTCCCATTCCGACATATTGCGATCCCTGACCGGGAAAAATGAAAGCGCGGCTCATTGTTTTGTCTCTCCAACCTTTTGTATTAGAAAATTGTGGGCATCCTGCAAAGAAGGGGAACTTTCGTCAAGGCCAACCTTGATGACGGCTTCTTTATATAAACACCCGCTGATAATGCATCGCGCCACAGAAAATTCTAGGATGTCGCCCGTTTTTGATATATAAGTACAAATATTCAGACACGAATCGGGTGTGACGCGTATGTCCTCATTGACTCAAAATGGGCACAGCACCGCCCTATTGCCGTCTGAATGGGTGTTCACACTTCCAGGAGTGATTCGAGGGAATAAACGAAAGAGCGAACGGGTAAAGCGTTCGCACACGGCAAGGGAAAATAGAGGACTCACGGCAACCAACCAACAAGGAGGCACTACCATGAGCTCTTTAAACGATAAAAAAGTAATCCACCGGGTACTCGAAGAAACCAGGTTCGCCTACCGCATCAGTGCGGAGAACGATCATATCAACGCCGACTATGCCGAATTCGCCAGCCAGCAGGCGCTGGGGGATTTCCGGCGTGCGTTCGGCGATCCGGAAATGACCTATGAGCAGCTGTGCCAGATGCTGCGACGCGCCTCGAACAAGGAGCGCCGCCGCCAGTGCAAGACCCCCTGGGCGATGTTCATGGCCAATTTCATCGAACGCAACAGCATCGGCAACGATATCCATATCCATCACTAAAAACGCCCGCCCGCGCTTTCTTTGCAACCCTTTTTACAAAAAGGGGTTGCCGAGAGCGCCGGAGGGCGAAAAATTCTATGCGGCTTCTAATTGTCGTTGGATTTAGCGTTCGCCCGTTGCAAGGTTGCCATGTCCAGCGCAACCTCCAGGTCCTTGAACGGAACCCCTTGCATAATAGGGTAGAGATATTTCCGGCGCGGGTTGTAATGCGCGACCTCCACCATCTTGGCCAAAAACAGTTCAAACCGCGTATCGTAATCCTGCTGATCTTCCGGTTTTAAATTCGCTATCGTCATGCAACCCTCCGGATCAGCCCAAGCTGCGCGCGGTACGCTTCATCCAGCTTATGCGCTCTTGCCTCGATGCGGCGATACCGGCGCAAGGCATTGCGTGCCTGCGCCTTTTGTTCATAGGCGAGATTGTAAAGCTCCTTCACCTCAAAAAACGTGATGGCCCCGGCCGAAGCGGCCCGTATCTTAAAAACCCGCCCGATCCAGTGCTTTATTTCCCACGCATTAACCATTTAACTCTCCTTACTTTGTCTATATACGTAAAATAATTGTCATGGCGACGAAGGAATTTTTATAGACAAAGGATTAAGAAAGGATTAAAAAACGTTTTTAAGCTTCAAAAATAATGTTTTATACGTCATTTATGATTTTTTCACGACAAATACGCGCTGCGCGCGCTTTGATAGAGATAAAGCAGGAAGACCTCGCCAAAGCTGCGGGCGTGTCATTGACCACTATACAAAGATTGGAAGCGGGTGAGGAAGGGAATGCCAAAACGCAGGCTAAAATAAAAAGGGCCCTCCAATCTTTAGGCGTAAACCTTACAGAAAAAGGAGTTACGTGGGATGAATTTCCTGTTCTCTTCACCTACGGGGACACTCATGAAAAAGCTTATCTTCAACTTCTCTCTGACGCGCATGAGCATCTTAAAACACTTAAAAATCCTGAACTGCTTATAATGTATGCAGATGATCGTGTTTCTCCTCCATCCGTAAACGATAAATACAGGGCCATGAGAAAAGACGGCATTAAAATGAGACAACTCATCAAGGAAGGAAATGAGTATATTATCGGCCCCTTGGATGAGTATCGCTACATACCCGCAAAGTTTTTCGCCAATCGTGTGACGCTTATATACGGAGATCGCATCGCGAACGAAACGGCAGATGTCCATCGCGGTATCATCAGGGTTGATTCTCTGAACGCGGAAATTCAGCGAAGCACTTTTAATATGCTTTGGGAAATGCTTGAAAAACCAAGAAAGAGTATAGCGGATGAGCATTTCGAATAATCTAAAAATCCGTGGAGCGTCATGGAAGAAATACGATACTGCCCGCCTCCAGATAAGTGTGGGACAACCTTATCATGAAGGTACCGATTTTGCTAAGACAGTGGAGTGGGTTGCAGCAAATTTTAAGCGGTCGATTGTCTGCGTTAATGATACTCTGCAACGTTATAACGGCCCCGGAGCCGGAGAAGCCGGAAAAAACTGGATCGAACGGAACAATAACGAAATCCGCAAGCTGCCTGATGCTGAGATTATTCGTTGGGACTATTGGCTGAATCATGCCGACTTCCCGGCCCTGCACGCGGAAGTAAAAAATAAGTACGAAAAAAATCTTATATTTCGAAAGGTGATAGACGAAGAATGTATCAGCTTCGTTACAAGACAAAAATCTGCCGGTATGGGCGCGGCTCTCGAACGCTCAAAAGCCTATCTGCTGGAAGAATGCGCGGCTTTTCAAATCATGTTTCGCATACCGGCGGCTGATATATATCCAGGATCGACCCTAATACCCTGCCAGATATTCAAGGGCGAAGCAGGAAAGGGCTTCACGCGCGTAGAATTAAGCCGCCCTTCTGAAAAAAGGCAGTTTTCGAGATATGCCATGGAAACCTTGACATAAAAGGAATTATTTCCTATCATGAACTTATGCCTTTCGCCTCCTCCATCCCGCAAAACCTACTCGACCATCACCGCAATACCCCTTTGATTCTTTTGACCAATCCCGCCCCGCGCATAAAAAAATCCGGCAAACGAACTATTGAAGCCCTGCGCACGGCGCCCGCAAAATGTGGACTTAGTCCACCAACATTAACCATTGGGCCGAAAAATTTTTGGAACGAACTGAGCGATTCAAGATTACGGGAAATAAGCGTTTCCCACAAAAATCCTTGCAATGCGGGCCTCGATGCCCCTATAACCCCTTCAACTGAAACCTCGCCAGGGCAACGGCATTGCGCTCTGGCTTATATCCGAGAGGAGAAAATCATGCCCTTTTACGAGACTGTGCTGATCGCACGGCAGGACTTAAGCGATGCGCAAGTGAAGGCCATCACCGAATCCTGCGAAAAAATCATCAAGGACGGCAAAGGCAAAGTGATCAAGACCGAAAACTGGGGTCTGCGCACGCTCGCCTACAAAATCAACAAAAACAAAAAAGGACATTACGTCCTGATCGAATCCGAATCCCCGGCACCGGCCGTGATCGAGATGGAGCGTACGCTCCGCCTCAACGAGGAAGTGGTTCGTTACATGACGATCCGCCTGGACGAAGCGTCCAAAGGCCCGTCGAAGATCATCGACAAAACCTCCTCGGACGATTTTGACGGCGGCGACCGCCCGAAATTCGACCGTGGCGACCGTGACAACAAATTTGAAAAGGATGCAGCATAATGGCTATGGAACGCACCGAACGCGAACCCCGCGGCGAAGGCCGTGAAGGCGCCCCCTCCGGCGGCAAGAAAAGCTTCTTCCGCCGCCGCAAGACCTGCCCGTTCTCCGGCCCGAAGGCCCCGACGATCGACTGGAAAGACGTTCGTCTTCTCGGCCGTTTCGTGTCCGAACGCGGCAAAATGGTTCCAAGCCGCATCACGGCCGTAAGCCAAAAGAAACAACGTGAGCTGGCCCAGGCCATCAAACGCGCCCGTTACATGGCGCTGATGCCCTATGTCCGCAACGAAGCCGAGAGCCGTTAAGGTTCAGGTTTAGAAAGGATAAAACAAAATGCCTACTCAAGTCATTCTGCTGGAGCGTGTTGAAAACCTTGGCGCCATGGGCGACGTCGTCGTCGTGAAGCCGGGCTACGCACGCAACTACCTGTTGCCGCAAAGCAAGGCGCTGCGCGCGACGAAAGAAAACATCGCGTACTACGAAGCGCAAAAATCCCACCTGCAAAAAGCCAACGCCGAGAAAAAGGCAGAGGCCGAAAAAGTGGCCAAGAAGATCGAAGGCGTCAAAGTCGTCCTCGTCCGCCAGGCTGCCGAAGGCGGGCAATTGTTCGGCTCCGTCACCTCCCGTGACATTGCCGATGCGCTGGCCGGTGAAAGCAAGCAGACCATCACCCGCGGCATGGTCGCCCTCAACCAGAACTTCAAGACCATCGGTCTGTTCCCGGTTGACGTCGTTCTGCACCCGGAAGTGAAGATCAAGGTCACGGTCAACGTTGCCCGCTCCGCTGACGAAGCCGAAATCCAGGCGAAAACCGGCAAGGCCGTGATCGCGGATTCCAAGGCTGACAAGGGCCGCCGCGATGCAAGCCTCGACGACGCCAAATCCTCCATGCTGGAAGAAGGCGCGCTGGCCGCTGAAGCTGCCGAAGCCGAGGAAGAAGCGAAAGCTTCTGCAGCGGGCGCTGAAAAGGCCGCCAAGAAAGCCGCGAAGAAATCCTCCAAAAAGGATGACGCCGCGGAAGACGAAGCCGCCGAGTAATTTC
>JBDHTU010000124.1:0-5292 GCA_039808805.1 Micavibrio sp. | reverse complement strand
GTTTCGTCCTTGAGGGAAAAGAGATCGGTATAAACCTGTTCTTCGGACAGGGCGGCGACGGACAGGGGCGTGACGAATTGTTCGCCGCCTTTGGTCAGGATGCAACGAACGGAGCCACCGGATTTTTTGATAAGGCGGATCAGCTCCAGCGACTTATACGCCGCGATGCCGCCGGAGATGATCAAAAGGATGCGTTTGTTGTTTAACATGGCGCTTCGCGCTTTCCTGGATCCCCGCCGTTTTTGTTTGCTTCGCAAACCGCGGGGATGACGGTTTGGGCAAAAAAAGCCCTGCCTTTATGGGGCAGGGCTTAATTTAGATACTCACGCCTGAAAAGGCGAGGAAATTAGTGCTTGGCGTCTTCAGCGGCTTCTTCAGCAGCATCAACGGCTTCTTTGGCAGCGTCTGCTTCAGCGTCGATGGCTTCTTTGGCGGCATCGGCGTTGGCTTCAGCGGCGTCTTTTGCCGCTTCGGCAGCATCTTCCTGAGCGTCGGTCGTTGCAGCGTCTTCAGCAGCGTCAGCGGCGTCTTTGTCTGCATCTTCCTGTGCTTCTACAGCTTCTTTAGCGGCATCAGCATCGGCTTCGATCGCATCGCGAGCGGCTTCGGCCTGATCGTCGGTCGGCGTGGCAACGGTTTCAGAAACCGTTTCAGCGGACGTTGCCGGCTGGCCTTCAACGATAACGCCAGCTTCGCCAGCGGCCGGCTCAACAGCCGTGATGTCAGCGGAACCGTCCTGGTTTTTGTAGATAACTTGCATTGCGGCGATACCTGCGAACAGGACAACGGCGGCGAATACAACGGATTTAACGATGTTGTTCATTAGAGCTTTCCTTCATTTTATGGTTACGATATTCACCCGTTACGGTGCTTTTCGAGCCCGCTTCAACCGGGTGAGCCCGTTTGAATGCAGCAGGCGAAACTTATAAAAAGAACGGGCCTTTAGTTCAAGCCCTTTTTTTTGCATAAGTCCATATATTGGGGTTAAATTTTAAGGCCTTCGTGGATGGCCACCACGCCGAATGTCAGGTTTTCAACCCGGCAACGGCGGAAACCCGCGGTTTCCATACGCTTTAACAATTCCGCCTGTGCGGGGAATTTGCGTATGGATTCAACGAGGTATTGGTAGCTGTCCCGGTCCTTTGCCACGACCTCGCCGATTTTCGGGATCACCCGGTAGGAATAGGCATCGTAAATTTTTGCCAGAAACGGTTCGCGCACGCGGGAAAATTCGAGGCAGTAAAACCGCCCGCCGGGCCTCAAAACGCGGTGCGCTTCGGCCAGCGCCGTGTCGATGCGGGTTACGTTTCGAAGGCCGAAGGCGATGGTGTAAACATCGACGGATTCGCCGGGCAGGGGCAGGGATTCCGCATTGCCGGTGACCCAGTCGAAATCATGCGCATAGCCGCGGTCCAGCGCGCGGTCCCGCCCCACGGCCAGCATTTCGGCGTTTATATCGCAAAGCGTAATTTTGCAATCCGGCCCGGCTTTTTTGCGGATGCGGAAGGCGATGTCGCCCGTGCCGCCCGCAACATCGAGATAATGCAGGCCCGCGCGCGGGCGGATTTTGCGGATCAAATGATCCTTCCACAAGCGGTGCAGCCCGCCGGACATCAGGTCATTCATCACGTCATAGCTGGGCGCCACGGAATCGAACACGCCGCGGACGAGTTTCGTCTTTTCTTCCGGGGTCACGGTGCGTTCGCCGAACGAAGTTTTTTCCGCATTTTGCATGATGATTCCCTTTTCGAATGATGATAAGGAAATAGCCCATGAAACTGGTGAAAGCAATGGCGACGGTGGGCGGATTGACGGGCGTGTCCCGTATCCTCGGTTTTATCCGCGACGTGCTGACCGCCATCATCCTCGGCGCGGGACCGTTGGCCGACGCATTTATCGTGGCGCTCAAGCTTCCAAACCTGTTTCGCCGCGTGACGGCCGAAGGCGCGTTCAGCGTTTCCTTCGTGCCGATGTATTCCAGAAAATTGCACCAGGACGGAGCCGCGGCGGCAGAGGATTTTGCGTCCAATGCTTTCGCTGTGATGTTCACGCTGCTCACGCCCTTTGTCTTGCTGGCGATGGCGGCGATGCCGATCGTCATCAAGCTGATCGCACCCGGTTTTACGGTGGGAGAGGAACGGTATGATCTTGCGGTGGAACTGACCCGCGTAACGTTTCCGTATCTGCTGTTGATTTCGTTATCCGCCCTGATGGGCGGGATGCTCAACGCCCATGACAGGTTCATGCCGTTTGCGGCGGCGCCGATCGTTTTCAACCTCGCGCTGATCGCGGCGCTGCTGTTTCTGGAGCCGATGATGGAGAGCGGGGCGCATGCGCTGTCCTGGGGGCTTTTTGCTGCGGGTGTGCTGCAATTCATCGGCCTGATTTTCTGCGTCAGGAAATACAGGCTCGGCTTGAGATTGCGGATGCCGAAGTTCGATGCGGACATCAGGCAACTGTTCAAATTGATGGGGCCGGGGGTTCTGGGCGCGGGCGTGGTCCACATCAACCTGTTCGTGGACATCATCATCGCTTCGACCCTACCGGAAGGGTCCATCTCTTATCTCTATTACGCGGACCGGATCAACCAATTGCCGCTCGGCATGGTGGGGATCGCGGTCGGCACGGCGTTGCTGCCCATGCTTTCGCGCACCATGGCGGGCGGGAATATCGCGGAATCACGGGCGCTGTTCAACCGGGCGCTGGAAGTCTGCCTGATTTTGGCCCTGCCCGCAGGCGTGGCGATGGCGACCGTCGCCCTGCCCATGATCAAGGCGCTGTTCGAATACGGCAATTTCGACGCGAACGACGCGCGCACCACGGCGTGGGTTCTGGCAGGTTACGCCATCGGCGTTCCGGCCTATGTCGCCAGCAAAGTGTTTTCGACGACCTATTATGCGCGGCATGACACGAAAACGCCGGTAAAAATGGCGATCATCACGGCGCTGCTCAACATCGCGGGGGCGCTCGCGCTTATTCAATATATCGGCGTGGCGGGGATCGCGCTGTCCACCGGCATATGCGGGTGGGTGCAATTCGTGCTGCTGCTGCGCGGCCTCAAAAATGTTGAAAGCGCGGCGTTCGACCAGCGTTTTCTGCGATCCGTGCCGAAGATGATTCTGTCCTCTTGCCTGATGGCGGGGGTTTTGATAGGTGTAGCCTATTATGGAAGCGAATATTTCTACGGCTCAAAATACGAAAAGATCGGCGCGCTCGGCGTTCTGGTGGCCTCTGGCCTAGCCACATATTCCCTCGCCATCCTCGGGACTGGCGCTATCTCGGTTCAAGACATCAAAAAATTATTCGTAAGGAAGAAAGCGTCATGAAAAAACGCATATTTTCGGGCATGCAGCCCACAAACAAACTCACCCTGGGCAATTATCTCGGAGCGCTGAAAAACTGGGTCAAGCTTCAGGACGAGGGGGCGGAATGCATTTACTGCGTCGTCGACCTGCACGCGAACACGACGGGGTATAATCCGGGCACATTGAAGAATGCGACGCGCGAAGTGGCGGCGGCGTATATCGCATCGGGCGTCGATCCGGCGAAATCGATTATCTTCCCGCAATCGGCGGTGCCGGGCCATGCGCAGCTTGGCTGGATGCTGGGCTGCATCACGCCGCTTGGCTGGCTTGACCGCATGACGCAGTTCAAGGACAAGGTGGGCAAGGGCGACCGCGCGAAAGCGTCTGCCGGGCTTTACACCTATCCGGTCCTGATGGCGGCGGACGTTCTGCTCTACCACGGGACGCACGTGCCGGTGGGAGATGACCAGAAGCAGCATGTCGAGTTGATGCGCGACATCGCCATTTCGTTCAACCAGCATATCGCTGGGCGCGATTTCTTCCCGGTGCCGGAGCCGTATATCATGGGCGATGCCACGCGCGTGATGTCGCTCCGTGACGGGACGGCCAAGATGTCCAAATCCGCCGAAAGCGATATGAGCCGGATCAACCTGACCGACGATGCCGACACGATCGTGAACAAGATCAAAAAGGCCAAGACGGATGCGGGCGCGGTCCCGGCGAGCGAGGCGGAGTTCGAAGGCCGCCCCGAAGCCAAGAACCTGATCACGATTTACGCGGCGCTGGCCGATACGTCGAAGGAAAAGGTGATGGCGGAGTATGGCGGGCAGCAGTTTTCCGCGTTCAAGACCGCGCTTTCGGACCTGATGGTTGCCAAGATGGGGCCGATTACGGGCCGCATGCGGGACTTGATGGAAGACACCACGGAAATCGACCGTATTCTGGCGGGCAGTGCGGACAAGGCGAACTCCATCGCGGAGCCGATCCTGAGGGAAACCATGGGAATCCTGGGGTTCTGGACGCGGTAACGCCACGTCATTGCGAGGCAAAGCCGTAGCAACCATGGATTGCCGCGTCGCGCCTGCGTCGCTATCGCGGCGCAGGGCTCCTCGCAATGACAGTGGGAAATTGGCTGATCTTAGCGAAATGATGTATTGTTACTGACTTAAGCCAAGGTATAATCGATTCATGGTCCTTCGTCTTTTCATATTCATTGTCGTCCTGTTCCTGCCCTGCGTTGCCAAGGCGGACTATTTCTTCTGGCAGGATGAGAAGACAGGCATGTCCATCACGTTCCCCGACACGTGGAAGATGGTGAACAACGCCAACCCGGACACCATCCTGACCGTGATGGGGCCGTCGGAGACGGGGCAGCCGGTATGCCGCGTCGATGTGCGCCCGGATGGCCGCTATACGATTTACCCGGCGCGATATGGCGCGGCGGTGCAGAAAGTCGCCGTCAGCCGCCCGTTCTGGCAAAAATACCTGGGCCAGTATGACAAGTATGATCTTGGCAATGTTTATGACGGTGCAGGGCTGGGCCGCTGGTTCGCGTCTTTCGCGCTGGCGTCCTACAACCGCCATTTCGGTGAGGCGCTGCAATCCCGGCAGGCGATCATGTTCGCCTCCCTCTACAACGACAAGCTTTACGTGGTCGAGTGCTCGGCGCTCGCCCATGAATATGACCGCTGGGAACTGGATTTCCGCGGCATCATCAAATCCGTCGATTTCAAAAAGGCCTATCACGAACTGCCCACGGGCGAATACGCGAACTTCCTGAAAGATTCCGAACTGTATTTCTGGAGCCAGACCGGCCCCGAAGGAACAACGGCATATTAGAGATTGGATGTTGGAGATTGGGCATTGGAAGAGTAGTATTCCAGTATCTGATCCCTAATTCCTGATTTCGCATGCAAATCTATCTTCCCATCGCTGAAATGTCCGTCCCCGCCGAAAGCCTCGTGCTGCTCGGCGTCGCGGTCGGCTT
>JBDHTU010000123.1:0-5337 GCA_039808805.1 Micavibrio sp. | reverse complement strand
ACGCCGGTTTCGATCGGCGGGGAGCAGGTTATGCCCGGCTGGACATGGTCGCGGACCACGGCAAACGTCGTGCGGTTATACAGGTGGATAACGTAGTAATGATCCGCTACGTTTAAGCTGTTATTCGTTTTGCTAGCCCAGGTATCGCCGATAAATGGGCTAGCCAAAGGACAGGCCAGCGGGATGGGATAGCGCCGTGTTTCAAAGATTTCCGAGTAGCCTGCAACTTCTTCACCCGTACCAAACGGAATTAAATTTTTGAACGGATAGTACCCGTCCGTATCTGCGAATGTTGCGTTGTGAACGAAATTCAAGCATTTCGCAGTTTGCCAGACATTCTGCATGACGCTGCACGCATAGGGGACTAGGCCCCGTTGCGGAATGTCGATTACCTCAAACTGGGTCATTCCCAAAAACTGGCCGCGTCCGCCAAGAGGGTGATAATTGAAAGAGCCTTGGGTGACATATCGCCGCATGGACTCTTCTACAACACTATCCATGGCGTCGCCCATGCCGATATAGCCGGCCCCGCCTTCCCACCGGATTTGCTCTACGCCGCCGAAATACGTGGAATGCGTGAACAGTGGGCCGATCGTCGCGGCGGCGTGTGCCGCCAACCTTTCAAAACATGTGTAATGAAGAACGCTGTCGGGCTTGAAGATCAGGTTCTGGTTTTGCATGACCTCGCGTTGGGTTTCCAGTTCGGCGCGGTCCTGAAGCGCCTTCCAGACCTGCGGGTCGCAGCTTTGCGTGGCGATGCCTGCGCAGGCATCCTGAGAAGGAGACACGGCAAAAGGAATGCCGAGCAATCCCGCCAGTACCAGAATTCTAAAATAAACGCCCATGTTTCCCATGTCTCAATCCCCGCGTCTTACTATGATACCTAAAATTTATCCATTTTGGCAAACCCTTAAGGCACGCATGTCGACCGGTTGAAATGACATCCCGGCGAAACGCAGACCCCGTCCGCATATTCAACTTCGTTTGTGATGATTCGTGATCCTTCGCGGCGGAAGACGGTTACCCCGGTGGCAAGGCTGCCATAACACCCGCCGCCAAGGGGCGCCAGCATGTTGAAGAGCATATCCGGGACGGCCATGCCGACTTTGGGGCCGTCCTCCGCCATCGTAATCATGTCCGCTGTTATTCCCGTGTCGTTGCATTCCATGCCGGGCGGATAGAGCCGCGGATCTGCGGAAACCAGGTCTTCAAAGCGCGGAAAACCGGGATCCTCGGCCGGATTGGTGCATTTCGCCACCTGCCATATCCGCGCCATGGTGCCGCAGCCTGCGTTTACCTGGTCGTTGCCGGAACCACCGATCGTGCCGCCGAGAAAACCGTGGTTAAAGTTTTGGAGGATGTATTCGCTGGCGAAAGTCCTGGCTGAATTGTTGATTGCGTTGTCGAGGGAGGTCGTACCGAGTGTTTTGTTAACGGTAATGATTTGTCCGAGAATATCGATCTGCCGGTTGACCCAGCGCTGGCTCTCGCTGAAATGCGCAGGCGCAGTGGCAAGGTTTGTTAACTGTTGGCCATAGCAGGAATAGGCCAGAATGCTGTCCGGCTTGAGTATAAGCCTCTGGTTGATAACAACTTCGCGCCGGGTCTCCAGCATCGCCTGGTTGACCATGGCGTTCCAGGTTGTTGTCGAGCAGCCCGTTACGCCCGGAGGCGGCATCTGTGCCGATGCGCGGACAGGGCAGAGCAGGGCGGCCAGCAAGGTTATGCCTGTGAGGATTCGCAGCCTTGTTCTCGGTAATGCCTGCATCGTTGTTGCCGTCTCTCCACCATTCCGTAGGGATCACCGCACCTGGGTGGCGGCGTTCTACGGGATTGTACCCAAGCTCCTCTGAAAAATCATACTTTTTCGGGACTTCGGTACTTTTTGATCCCCTTAATTTCATAAGGCAGCGCGGCGTTCCGGATGGAATCCACGCCCCTCCCTATCATAAGCTTTTTAAGGGGATGAGCGCAAAAGGCGTCTAAAGCTCGGAAAAGGTCGATTTTTCCGGGGTCCAGGCGTAAGTGCGGAAGTCATAATCGCTGTTCGGGTTTTTATAAACGGCCAGCTTGTTGATGCCGTACAGCCGGTCGGTCATGATTTCCAGTTCGCCCGCCGTGATCAAGGCCAGAAGGACGGGTTTTCGCTCGCTTAAACCGGCGATGAAAAACTTGCAGGAGGCTTGCGCCTTGCAATTCGAGGCGCCGTCCTGCCGGACGATCCATTCATCGACGCCGTCGCCATTCAGGTCCAGCGCGGCGATTCGGAAAGGAAGGTCTTGCTGCAGCCCCCTGGTGACAAGCATTTCCACGATTTCCTGTTCGCGGATATCGCGAACATCGTCGCGGTATCGCGGCTTTTCCTGCGCGGCAAACGCCGCACCGGCGGCGGTTGTCAGGCAGAGCAAAAGCAGGATGAAAAAGCGCATATGCATATTGTGTATTCTAGCAGCGCAGGGGGGCGGGGCGCAAAGCCTTCCGCCGGGCTGGGGAATTATCCCTCCAGATCGATATCCAGAATCGACATGTTAAAATCGTAGGAGGTTTCGCCGTCTTCCTCGTTTTTATAGCAGATGCCGAGGAATTCCCCGTTCAGGAGGATTTCAATCGAATCGGATGCCTGCGCGCGGGGCTTCACACCGAGTCCCGGATTGCCGAAAGTGCGGCGCAGATAATCCTGAACCTTGATCATTTCATCGGGCGTGATTTGCATGTATGCTCCTGCGCTGGCCGTTTTCAAGGCTGTGACCTTATTGCGGCGGCAGCGATAAATCAAGCCCTCTGGCCACCAGCGCCTGGGTCGAAGCGGACAGGGATTTTCGGTCTTGGAATTCGCGGCTTGAGAGCGGCTTTTGAAAAGCGATCTTAACTACGGCCCCTTTGCCTTTGGCAAAATTCCATAAATGCGGGCCGAGCGTCATGTCGCCATACCAGGCATACTGGTCGCGAATTGCCTGTGTTGAAACGGGCTGGCCGTTCACCTCCAGCACCGAGATCGTAAATGGCTGAATCCTGATATTCCGGTTTAAGAAAATTTCAAAAAAACTTGATTTAAAAGGGAGGATGCGCGTTCCATCTGATGACGTGCCTTCCGGGAAAATAATCAACGGTACGGCATCTTTCAGCCGTTCCAGCATCGTTTTGGTTTCTTTCGGCGCATCGGCCGGGTTGCGGCTGATGAACAATGTGCGCTGCATCTTCCCCATCAGGCCGAAGAAAGGCCATTTTTCAACTTCCTTTTTGGCGACAAAGGACCCGTGCAGGATGCCGCCCAGCGCTTCGATATCCAGGTAGGAGATGTGGTTTCCGACATAGACGAGGTCTGCGCCCGTTTCGATATCGCCTTCGACAATCACGCGGATGCCGAACACGCGGCAGAGAAAGGCATGATACGCGCGCGGATAAAGATAGGCGAAGCGCCCTTTGGTAAAGGCAAGAACGGTTGATTGATAAAGGATGGTGAACAGCGCGGACAGGAAAAAGACGAGAAGCCTTGCCGCGCCAAGTGCGGTGCGCATCACGCTCAGCCTGTGCCTTTGACCGCGACGGGAACCCGGTCTGCAAACGCGTTGTCATGGACAATGCCGTTCTTTGTCACGCGCTGATAATGCTTGAGGTATTTTTCCGTGATCAGGTGCGTGGGCATAACGATGCAGACATCCGTCGTGTTGAACTGGTGGTCGATTACGGCGCCGTCACCGATAGAGGCGCCAAGACGCATATAGCCCTTGATCAACGGGGGAAGGGAAACAAACACTTCTTTCGCGTTCAGGTCTTCCTTGGGAATGACGTTCATGTTGATGTAACGCGAGGCGAGCGCACGGGGGCGCAGCTCTGGCGTTGCAAGATGATAATGGTGAAGGTAGGCGAGTTGCGGTTTCAGCGCATCGATCTTCGTTCCGTGCAGGCTGGCGCAGCCGAACATCAGGCCAATGCGGTGCTCTGCCACATACTGCGCGATACCTTGCCAGAGCTTTTGCAGGACAGGCCGCGTGCGATACGGCGGCAGGACACAAGAGCGCCCAAGTTCCAGCAATTCTGCGCCGCTGTCGAGCAGAGGGGAAATATCGTATTCGCCGCTGGTGTAAAAACGGCCGAACTTGTCTGCGACATCGCGGCGGAGCAGGCGGTATGTGCCGACGATTTGCGCGCGGCCCGGGGGAAGGTTTTCATCGATGACGACGAGGTGGTCCGTGACAGCATCGTATTCGTCCACATCCATCTTCATGGCGGCGGCTTCGGCGTCGGCGACGGCTTTGTATTCTTCATAGAAAACGGTGTAGCGCAGACGCTGCGCGGCTTCGACTTCCGCTGCGCTGGACGCCAGCCGCACGCTGATTTTGTCCGCGCTGTCTTTGGGTTCTTCTGTCATTGTAATGTTGCTGTCCGGGATCATACATGCGCCTATCCTGAGGCGCGAGACTTAATTAGCAAACCTGGCCGGATAATTATAGGAAAAAAGCACCGTATTTCACGGCAGAGCCTATATGGATATAATGAGATCATGAAACCGTCTATTATGCCCATAGGGGTTCAATTTGTCTGTACCGGGAATATATGCCGTTCCCCGACGGCAGAAGCTGTTTTTCGGCACCTGGCAAAGAAATCCGGGCTTTTACCCGCCTTCAATATAGGGTCTGCCGGCACTCATGGTTACCATGTCGGCGATCCGCCGGACCCGCGGGCGATTGAAATCGCGCTGGAGCGGGGTGTCGATATGCGTTCTCAAAGAGCGCGGCGCTTTGAGACCGGGGATTTTTCACGGTATCACTATATTTTGGCGATGGATTCCGGCCACCATGCCCATTTGATGAGGGAGAGGCAGGGTATCGTTAGCGCGGCGGTGTTGGATCTGTTTTTAAAATTTCCCAATAAAATTAATAAATTAATGGATGTACCCGACCCTTATTACAGTGATCGGCGGGCGTTTGAGGCCGTGTACGATATGGTGGAGGGGCAATGCCGCGGATTGCTTGCCTTTCTGCAAGAGCATCACGGCTTGAAATAAAATGTCAAAAAATGATGATTATTTGGCTAAAATCGCCAAGACTTTTTAAAAAACAAACTTTTGAGCATTTTTTTCAAAAGTTATGCTTGACGCTGACATTAACTTATGGAATATATAGCCCTACACACGGACCCACACAGTCCCAAAAATAAAGGTTATACGTCCCACACACATATAACCCACACACAATTCAAAAAAGCTCTCCCCACACAGGAGAGCTTTTTTTCTTTCCGATACAGGCGCTTGTGGTGTCCCCGGCGGGATTCGAACCCACGGCCCCAGAATTAGGAATTCTGTGCTCTATCCATCTGAGCTACGGGGACAGGCCA
>JBDHTU010000122.1:0-5355 GCA_039808805.1 Micavibrio sp. | reverse complement strand
AGGGATGGGAAGCAGGGTGCGAAGGCGGGGATCCAGATGCCGCATGAAGCGGGTATGACGATGAGAATAAATCGGCTGGTCGGCGTATTTTTCTTGACAAAATAGGATTTATATCCTACACTACCGCATGAACGCTGTCCTGACAGCCCGCGCCAATGCGTGGAGCCCCGAACGCCGCGCAAAACAATCCGCCATGATGCGCGCGCGCAAAATCTGGCTTAAATCCACCGGCCCCAAAACCACCGAAGGCAAGGCCGCATCCTCTATGAACGCGCTGCGCCACGGTGAATACTCCGCCGCGTACAGGAAATCGTGCCGCCTCATGAACGCCGCGCTCGCCCGCCACCGGCGGTTTCTTGGTTTTCTAACGACTTACAGCCGCATGAAGAAAAAATTTCCGGCAAACGAACTATTGGAGCCGCTGGCCCGCGCTCTCCGGATCGAGGGGGTAATCTGCACAAATCTGCTCTGTTGCGCGCTCGCGGCCTCTCTTGCAGGGCGAACGTGACGATGCCCCCTTCCAGAATATTGCATTTTGCCGCGCGCGGCCCTATAGAAAGCCTCATGTGGACCGTTGCCGCCCTTTACCGCTTCGTGGAACTTTCCGACCTGCCGAAATTGCAGGCCGCGCTTAAGGATGCGTGCGAAGAAAACGATATCTGCGGAACCATCCTGATCGCACCCGAAGGCGTAAACGGAACGATTGCAGGCGTCGGCGAAAAACTGGACGCCATCATCGCCGTTCTTGACGCCCGCACCGGCATCAAATCCGGCGAACTGAAATATTCCACCTCCACCGGCAAGCCGTTCCTGCGCATGAAAGTGCGCATTAAAAAAGAAATCATCACCATGGCCGCGCCGGAAGCGAACCCCGCGAAAATCGTGGGCAAGTATGTTGACCCCGAAGACTGGAACGCGCTGATCGCGGACCCGGATGTCACGCTGATCGACACGCGCAATGACTACGAAACCGCCGTTGGAATCTTCAAGGGCGCGATCGACCCGAATATTCAGAAGTTCACGGACTTCAAAAATTTCGTCGCCGAAAAAATGGATCCGGCGAAACAGAAAAAGATCGCCATGTTCTGCACCGGCGGTATCCGCTGCGAAAAAGCCTCCGCCTACATGCTCGCCCACGGGTTTGAGGAAGTGTATCACCTGAAAGGCGGCATTCTGAAATATCTGGAAACCGTTCCGGCGGACAGTTCGCAATGGAACGGCGAATGTTTCGTCTTCGACCGCCGCGTCGCCGTCGGCCACGGTCTCACCGAAGGCATCCACGATATCTGCTATGGCTGCCGGTTTCCGCTCCAGCCGGGGGATAAGGAATCCGCGGCTTATGAGGAAGGCGTTTCCTGCCCGCGCTGCCATGCGTCGCTGACGAAAGAAAAAGCCGCATCCTTGCGGATGCGGCATAGGCAGTTTAACCAGAGAGAGTCTCTATAACATCCGCCCGTCCTGGACCGGATCACACAGTTACCACACCCTAAGAACAACGTGTCGTCATCGTTCTTCCCTACTACTAAAACTTTATGCGGCCCGAACTCTTGGAATCGCCGCCCCCGCCGAAACGGTTCATACGGCGGCTGGTATCCATGCCTGCCTCATACGGCGTCGGCTTTTCGTGGCAGTCATAGGCCCTGAATTCCGCAGACTTCTTACGCTGGAAACCCGGGTTCTTGGAATCGTCCCGCTCTTCCACTTTGAATATGTACTTGCCGGCATTCGGATCGTACGGCTTCGGCTTGCGCTGGGCTTCGCGCTCTGCATCCAGCAGGCTCGGCTCGCGGTTGTTGCGCGGGCGCGACTGTGCGCGGACGACATCGCGGGCGACGTTCATATCGATGTCGATAACGGCATGGCTGCGGGCTGCGCCCTCTTCCTTGACAACCAGGCGCTTCTTGCCCGGAACGGGCGACGCCTTGATGTCCTGAACGCGGGCGATCATCTCTTCCATCGCGTTCCTGTCATAGCCGTGTTTAGAGTCAAACTCACGCATTACGCACCTCTTATATTCATTGTACCGATGCGCGGCCACGGAATGCAAATTACTAAAAACAAAGGCGCCATGCGGGCGCCTTTACAAATCCTTAACCTGGTTGGGCGCCCCTCCTTAGGGCGCGGGCGCGGGCCCGCCGGCCGGCGGGCCGTCATGCCTTTCGTGACCCGGCTTCTTGTCCCAATGCCCGTGCTTGCGCGGGCCGCCCGGCCGCTTGTGGCTTAAGCCTTCCAGCACCTGCCTGGCGAACTTGCGGCGATCCTCGGCGGACAGTTCCTCCAGCGCCCGGCTCATCGTCGCGGCGCGGTGATGCATGATCTTGCCCTGCGTTTCCAGCACCCCTTCAACCGCCGCGTCATACGCCTTCGCATCGAACGTATCCGCCATCAGGATAGCCTCCACCGCCTTCTTGCGCGCCTTGACCTCATCGATCAGCGGGCGCACATCGGCCCGGCCTTCCTGATAGGTGCGGGCGACGAAATTGCGGGCCTCCGGGCTCATATCCGGCGGGATCGGCACGTCCTGGCAGTATTTATAGAACAGCCCCGCACCGATGCCGATCAACACGATGTTGAGCAGCAGCGAGACGGTAAAAATGATCTTCATGCGGCGGTTCATAGCCAGCCTCCTTCATTGACGTAGAGGAACGAAGTCCAGTCCTGTTGCAGCGAAGACAGGCCGTCAGCCGCCTGCAACCCCACGGCAAGGCCAAGCAGCACACCGGCGATGGCCATCACGGACGGATGCGGCAAGGCGAACATGCCCAGAAGTTCATCCCACAAAGATTGCGGACGCATCCGCGCCGGGATCTGCGCAATCGCGGCATGAATGATGCGTTCGGCCAGATCGGGCCGCGCCTTCGGCACCGCGCGACGGGCCAGCATGACCTCCAGCGTGTTGTTATCATCGTGTTCCATACAGTCCTCCCCCCATTTCCTGCGGGTTGCTCTTTCGGTTCAGATATTCTTTCAATCCGGCCTTGGCCCGCATCAAAAGCGATTCCAGGGCCTTCAATTTCACCCCCATGGCCTGCGCCGCCTCGGCGTTGCTCAAACCTTCGTAAAAACACAGTGTCAAGGCCGTCTTCTGCCGTTCCGGCAGCGCCGACATCGCGCGTTCGATCTGCCACTGCTCTTCCGCCATCGCGGTTTCCGCCTCAGGCGAGATGCGCGTATCCGCAATGAAAGGCAGAAGGCTTTCATTCGATGTAACCTTCTGCGTCTTGCGCAGCCGGTCGATATTCTGGTTGACCAGGATGCGGTAAAACCACGTCGTGAATTTCGCGCCCTTGTCGTCCTTCCATATATCCGGCCTGTGCCAGAGTTTCAGGAAGGCGTCCTGCACCAAATCCTCTGCCTCTGCCGCGCTGCCCGTCATCCGATAAGAAGACGCATAAAAGCGGTCCGTATGGCGGCGGACGAGTATGGCGAAAGCCTGATGACTGCCCAGACGGATCTGTCGCATCAGGCTTTCGTCGCTGTCATCTATCAAGGCCGTCTGGCCTGTCATGGCATAATGCCCTTTACGTTAGACCGTTATTCACCCGGCGGAGGCGGAGGAACGTCATCGCCCTTGGCTTCTTTCCTGGCTTTCCATTCCGCGCGTTTGGCTTCGTGGTGGGCTTTGACTTCGTCCTTGGTTACCTTGCCGTCCTTGTTGGCATCCATTTCTTCAAAACGCTTGGTAGCGTTGGCGACCGCTTCGTCCTTGCTGATGGAACCGTCTTTATCGATGTCCTGATGTTCGAACATCTTTTCCATCATCTTGCCGTGATCGCGGTGCGGTTTCTTGCCGTCTTCCGCCAAAGCGGGCATTGCCTGCATCGTCAGGACAGCCGCGCCGAGCATCAAAATTTTCTTCATTTTTGTATCCTTTGTTGGGGTTTTAAAGTTCATACAAAACTTATACGGCGACAGTCCTAAAACCCTTCGCCGTATAGAAAACCTGTATGGGAATATAGGAAAATCAACCGCCTGCGGCAATATCCATGACAAGGCGGGCCGGATCGCTGCCTTCAGGCTTTAAAAATTCGGTCGAGAGGACCCGGGCGTTTTTCTTGAGCTGTACCGCCACGGTGGAGCCGCCATTCGCCCCTTTTTGCGAAGACCAGCCCGCGATCAACGGGGAATTGGGCGTCCCCTTGTCCTTTGCCGCCCAGGCGGAGGCCGGCATGTCGATCAGCAAAAGATGTTCGGCATTGTCGAGGTCGTATTTGAAATCCGGCTTGGCCGCACCGGACAAGTCAAACACCACGCGGGTCTTGCTGCCATGTTCGCCGATGCGCACCGCGGTGACCGCATTGCCCGCGGAGGGCGATGCCTTGGGCGCCGGGGCGGCGGCAGGTTTTTCAACCGGCGTTGCGGTGGTGATTGTCGTGCTGGTCGTCTGCGTTTCATCGATGACGGTTTCTTCCGCCGTCGGCACGGCCTTCATCGCGCCCGCGGGCGCGGCGATCACCGGGGCCGCCGTTGTTTTTTCCGTCACCGTCGTGGTGGTGGTCGTAACATCCGCCCGTCCTTCCGCACCGGGAAGCCCCTGCGCCTCCATCTCATCCAGCAATGTCTGGATGCGTTCGTTGGTGGTGTTCAGGCTGGCGAAGGCGGGCATGATACGGTCATAATCCGAGCGCAGCGAATTGACCGAGGCCTCAAGCCTGGCCATGCGGTCTTCCATAGACGATGTCCCGGCGGGCGCAACAGGCGGCGTTTCAACCGGAACGAACGTGGCCGTCGCCGTGCCCGGTACCGGCGCGGCGGACGGCGGCATGACGGGGGTAAGCGTATCGCTGGCCGACAGCGGCATCGGCGCAGGCTGCGCCATGGCTTCATCCATTTCCGCGACCGGCGGCAGCGGAGCCGCCGATTTGTTTTCATCGACGCTGCGCCCGCCGCAGGCGGCAAGGGTCAGCGTGGACAAAGAAGCAAGCAAAAGAGCGTAACGCAGGCGGGTCTGGGACATGGTCCGGGCATCCTTCGGCGGGTGGAATCCTTTAAAAAGCCATCGTAAAACCGTTGCCGTGCAGGTCAAGATATCAACGACTTGCGCACAATCTTATGCACAGGTCAGGCGCGTTTGAGGCGGCCGATCAGGCGGGGCAGGAAGCCGTAACCGCCGGGACGTTTGATCAGGACCGTATGCAGGATAAACAGCGCCATCCACAAATAGAATAACGGCGCGGCAGGCAGGCCGTAAGCCTGCGCCATAAAGCCGATCAGCGCGAAAACGGCGATCAGCGCGAGCATGACGGTCGTCGTCTGCGCCGGCGACAACCCCGCATCGAGAAACCGGTGATGCAGGTGCGCGCGGTCCGCGTTGAACGGGTGCTTGCCGCTAAGCGACCGTGCGATGAACAGGGC
>JBDHTU010000121.1:0-5368 GCA_039808805.1 Micavibrio sp. | reverse complement strand
GTCGTTCGCGCCGCCATCAACGACAGGGTCGCCCGGGTCATTGCCGATCAGGCGGCCAAGCAAATCCTGGAAGCTGAAGTCGGACGACACGCTCATGATGTTGTAATAACTTTTGGCCGGTTTGGAGGATGCCGTCGTCATAATGTCGCGCCAGACGCTGGCCGGGATCATACCGCCCGTTACGCGCTTCATGGGGGAGTTGTCGTCGTTGCCGACCCATACGGCGCCTGCATATTGATTGGTGAAACCGATGAACCATGCATCGCGGAATTCCTGGCTGGTTCCTGTTTTTCCGGCGGCGGTGTAGGGGCCTTGGGCCGCCTGGCCTGTGCCGTATTGAACCACGGATTGCATCATGCCGGAAAGCTGCGTGACATACCCGCGGGCAACGACCTGACGCGCCGTGCGCTCGGTCGGCTGCTCATAGAGCAACTCGTTCTTGGCATTACGGATGTTGACGATGGCGAACGGTTCGACCGCTACGCCGCCGCGGCCGATGGTCGCATAGGCGGTGGTCATTTCAAGCATCGGCACGCCGTTGGAGCCGAGCGCGAGCGACAGGTTCGGCTCAAGATTGGCCGTGATGCCGAGGCGGCGGGCAAGGCCGATGACCTCGGACGGGCCGACGCTCTGCATCAACTGCACCGATACGGTGTTCAGCGAGCGGGTCAATGCCTGCGTCAATGTGACCTCGCCGTAATATTCGTTGCCGTAGTTCTGCGGGCGGTAACGGCCGATGGAGATCGGCGCATCCATGATCGTGCTGTTCGGGTTCCACCCATGTTCCAGCGCACTCAAATATACAATCGGCTTGAAGGAGGAGCCGGGGGAGCGCAGGGAGTTGGTCACGCGGTTATATTCACTCAAATCGTAATCGCGCCCGCCGACCATGGCGATGATCGCCCCATCCAGCGACATGACAAGTGCAGCCCCTTGAGAGACTTTGTATGTGTCGCCATAGGTGAGCAGCGCCTTGGTGATTGCGGCCTCGGCCTTTGCCTGAACGTCGCGGTCCAATGTCGTTTCCACGACGATGTCTTCTTCGGGCAGGCCGATTACGCCTTCGACCTGGCTGACGATATAATCCGTGAAATACCGGATCGTGTCGCCGCTCGATGGCTTGCGCGGCGGGGAGGGCGGCAAGGCGTCCAGTTTTTTGAACTCCGCATCTTCCAGATACCCCGCATCATGCATCGCGTTTAAAACCACGCGCGTGCGCTGCGCCGACAGGCTGGGATTGGAGGAAGGGGAATAACGCGACGGCGCTTTCAAAAGTCCGGCGATGGTCGCGGCTTCGCGCACCGTAAGCTCCTTGGCAGGCTTGTTGAAATAAACGCGCGCGGCGGCGTCGATGCCGTAAGCGCCGGAGCCGAGATAGACGCGGTTCAGATAGGCGCTGAGGATTTCATCCTTGGTCAGTTTCGTTTCCAGCCACAGGGCCAGCATCGCTTCCTGCACCTTGCGCTTCAACGTGCGCTCACGCGAAAGGAACAGGTTTTTGGCCAGCTGCTGCGTGATGGTAGAACCGCCCTGCGCCACGCGGCCGGAGACGATGTTGACGCCGAACGCGCGGATAATGCCAAGCGGGTCTATACCGAAATGGTAATAAAAACGGCGGTCTTCGGTGGCAAGGATCGCTTCCGATACGTGAGGCGGCAGGTCTTTGACCGAAACCGTCTCGCCCTTGATATCGCCGTACCGGTCGATAATGGTGCCGTCATTGGCCTTGATCGTGATGGTCGGGCGGCGCTCGAAAATCATCTGCTCGGTGATGTCGGGCAGTTCTTTTGCAAACCACGCGAGCGTGAGGCCGCCGATCAGTGCAAGCCACAGCCCGGCGACGAACATCCATTTTATGGTTTTGCCGATGAATTCGCCCATGCCGCCGCTATCGCTGCCTTTTGATTTTTTCTTCTTTGCCTTGGCCATGGGATTTATTGCCTAAAAATGGTGGAAAAATGACGGATTTGGCAGATTTAGAGGATATTGGTGCTTTTCTCAAGCGGCTTTCAGGTCAGGAAGAGGGTTGCGAGCCCCAAAAAGGCGAAGAAGCCGAGCGTATCCGTAACTGTCGTCAGGAAGATCGAAGAAGAAATGGCCGGGTCCAGCTTGAGTTTGTCCAGCAGGATCGGGATACCGGCCCCGAAACTTCCGGCGCAGAGCAGGTTAATGATCATCGCCATGCCGATCACGCAACCCAGTACAGGATTTTGGAACCAGAGCGCTGCAATGCTGCCCACGAGAACGGCAAAGAAACAGCCATTGATAAAACCTACCAGCGCTTCCTTGACGATGGCGCGGGATGCGTTTGATCCGGACAACTCTTTCATCGCAATCGCGCGCACGGCCACGGCCAGCGCCTGCGTTCCCGCATTGCCGCCCATCCCTGCGACGATCGGCATAAGAACCGCCAGGGCCACGACTTTCTCGATCGTTGTACCGAACAGCGAAACCACGCCGGCGGCCATGAAGGCGGTAAAAAGGTTGACCAGAAGCCATTTGGAGCGGGAAATGCTCGTAGACAGGACCGCGCGATAAAGGTCGCTTTCATCGACCCCGGCAAGTTTCAGGATATCTTCGCCGGCCTCTTCGTCGATAACGTCGATGACGTCGTCGATGGTGATCACGCCGACAAGGCGGCCGTCTTCGTCCACCACCGGGGCGGAACCGAGGTCTTCACGGCGGAACAGGTGGGCCACTTCTTCCTGGTCCATCGTGGCCGGGATGATGTGGACGTCTTCGAGCGTGAGGTCGTTGATTTTTTCCGAACGTTTTGCGCGGACAATCTTATTGAGCGGAATTTCCCCGACCACGTGGTAATAGGGGTCGATCACGATCAAATCGTAAAATTCATCAGGCAGGTCGTCCGCCGCGGCGCGCAGGTAATCGATGGTTTTTCCCACGGTCCAGAATTGCGGGATCGCCACATATTCCCGCTGCATCAGGCGGCCTGCGGATTCTTCCGGGTAATTCAGGCCTTCCTCGATGGCGATCCGGTCCTTGGCGGAAAGCTTTTTTATAACTTCTTTTTGAAAAACAGGGTCGAGGTCGAGGATCAGGTCGAGCGCGTCGTCGGATTCCAGTTCGGAAATAATGCGCGCGACCTTGGCCGGCGGCATGTCCGAAAGAATGTCGGACCGCAATTCGTAATCGAGGTGGGCATAAAAATCCGGGTCGAGAAGGTCGGAGTATTTTTCCAGGAAGTCGTGGCGCGAACCGCGGTCCAGCTTGTGAAACAGGTCGGCCATCTCAGCCTCGCTGAGATCGTCCAGCAGGACTTTGAGCGTGTCCGCCTGATCTTCGTCCAGGGCCTTGCGAATGTCGGCAATGCGCTCATCGCTTAAGGAGAACCCGTCTTCCGACATCTCCTCCAGCAATTCGGCCGTGCTTTCATGTCCCCGTTCTTCGGAAGAGGGGGGGAGCGTATCGCTCATGGGCATCCCCTTCCATATCAGGTTCCGGAAGCCTTACTTTTACTACTATGATCTTCATTGGCCTGCGCCGCAACACTGGCAAGGGCGGAAACGTTCAATATCCCGCGCGTTGTGACGGACGGCGTCAGGATGTAGGACGGCTTTGATACGCCGAGCAGGACGGGGCCGATCGGAATGCCTTCGCCCAGGACCTTCAGAAGGTTGAACGAGATGTTCGCGGCCTCGATGTTCGGCATGATCAGCAGGTTCGCATCGTTCTTGAGCGTCGAATTCGGCATCAACGTCTTGCGCACGGTTTCCGACAGGGCGGTATCCGCATGCATTTCGCCGTCGATTTCGAGGTCCGGCGCGCGTTGTTTCAGGTCGATGGTCGCGGCCCGCATCTTGTAGGCGGAGCCGCATTTGTGGCTGCCGAAGTTGGAATGGGAGAGGAGGGCCACGCGCGGGATAATTCCGAAGCGGCGGATTTCTTCAACCGCGAGCAGCGTCATTTCCGATATCTGGGAGATGGACGGGTCCGGGTTCACGTGCGTGTCGCACACGAAATAGGTGCCTTTGGGAACCATCAGGGCGCGGAGCGCGGCGGCGGTTTCGACGCCCGGCTTCAGGCCGATGATGTCCACCACGTGTTTCATGTGGTCCTGGAATTCCCCGATCGTGCCGCAGATGATGGCGTCGGCATCGCCGAGATGAACCATCAGCGCGCCGATGGCGGTGGTGGAGGTGCGGATCAGAAGCTTGGCCACGGCGGGGGTCACGCCCTTGCGCTCCATCAGGCGGTGATACGCTTCCCAATAGGTTTTGTACCGCGGGTCGTCCTGCGGATCGACCAGTTCGAAATCCTCGCCTTCTTTCATGCGCAGGCGCAGGCGCTTGATGCGCGTGGTGACGACCTCGCGGCGGCCGATGACGATCGGCCTTGCGATTTTTTCATCGAGCACCATCTGGATGGCGCGCAGGACGTGGTCTTCTTCCCCTTCGCAGTAAACAAGGCGTTTTTTCGCTTCTTTTGCCATGGCGAAGATAGGACGCATCACCATCGTGGTGCGGGCGAAATTCTGCTGGAGCTTTTCTTTATACGCATCCCAATCCTTGATCGGACGCACGGCCACACCCGTATCCATCGCGGCCTTGGCAACGGCCATCGACAGTTCCGTGATCAAACGCGGGTCGAACGGCTTTGGGATCATATAGGTTGGGCCGAATTCCAGCGTCTCGCCCGGATAGGCGGCCATGACCTCGTCTGTCGCTTCGCGGCGGGCCAATGCTGCGATCGCCTTGACGCAGGCGATTTTCATTTCCTCGTTGATGGCCGTTGCGCCGACATCGAGCGCACCGCGGAACAGGAACGGGAAACAAAGGACGTTGTTCACCTGGTTCGGGAAGTCGGACCGGCCCGTGCAGATAATCGCGTCCGGTTTCCCCTTGCGGGCCTCGTCCGGCATGATTTCCGGCGTTGGGTTCGATAGCGCCATGATCAGCGGGGCGGTGCCCATCTTGGAAACTTTCACGGCGTCGAGGACATTCGGGCCGGACAGGCCGAGGAATATATCCGCGCCTTCCAGCGCGTCTTCAAGCGTGCGGGCATTGGTCGCGTTGGCGAATTTTTCCTTGTACGGGTCCATGCCTTCGGCGCGGCCTTTGTAGACGACGCCTTTGCGGTCGCAGACGATGATGTTATCTTTCGGAAGGCCCAGCGAATTAAGCAGCGTCAGGCAGGCTAGGGCGGAGGCGCCCGCGCCGTTGGCGACCAGTTTTACATCCGTGATTTTCTTGCCCTTGAGCTCCAGCCAGTTGAGCAGGGCGGCGGAGACGATGATCGCGGTGCCGTGCTGGTCGTCATGGAAAACCGGGATTTTCATGCGCTCGCGCAGGCGGCGCTCGATCTCGAAACATTCCGGCGCCTTGATGTCTTCGAGGTTGATGCCCCCGAA
>JBDHTU010000120.1:0-5470 GCA_039808805.1 Micavibrio sp. | reverse complement strand
GTATCAACGATAAAATCGCTTTTTGCTTTTTTCTGTCCATCGGGCATTTGCGCCGCAAGGATGGCCTGAAATTTTTCTTCCGTCATGCCGCGCCGCTTCATCACGCGCTTTTTTTGAATGCCGGGCGGTGAGGTAACGCAGATCACATAATCGACACGTTCTTCCGCGCCCGTTTCAAAAAGCAGCGGGATTTCCAGTACGGCTACCTTCCGCCCCCTCGCTTCCTGATCGGCGATAAAAGCTTTCTGGCTTTCTTTCGCCGCCGGGTGCAGGATCGCCTCAAGCTTGCTCATCTTTTCTTTGTCATGAAAAACAATGGCGCCGAGTTTCTGGCGATCGATGACGCCCGTTCCGGAATCCCGAACGCCGGGAAACAGCCGTATGACATCCTCATATGCCCGCCCGCCCGGCAACAGCGCGCGATGGACGGCCTCATCGGAGTTGTGGATGCTCAGCCCCATCATCTTCAGCATTTTCGCCGCCGTAGACTTCCCCATGCCGATCGATCCGGTCAGGCCGAGCACGATCATGCCAGCACCTTTTTCTCCAGCTCTTCGCTGATATCGGGCAGGATGCCAAACCATCTCTCAAAGGCCGGGCGGGCCTGGTGAAGCAGCATGCCAATGCCTGTCACAATCTGGTTACCGCGCGCCTGCGCCTGCACAAGCAGGTCGGTCATCAGCGGTGCATAAACGATGTCGTTCACAACGGCCTCAACCGGCAGAAGGGAGAGATCGATATCCAGCGGTTCTTTCCCCGTCATGCCGAGAGAGGTGGTGTTCACCAGCAGGCCCGCATCGCGCAGGATCTTCGCGCGCTCGCGCCAGTCGGCGACGCGCACAATGTCGATATTCATTTCGGCAACATCCTTTGCCTTGTCCGCCGTGCGGTTGCAAATAATGAGCTGCTGCGCGCCCGCTTCGATCAACGCGTGGACGACAGCCCGTGCCGCGCCGCCCGCGCCAAGAACCACCGCCGGATGGTGGGTGAAATCCGCGCCGAAGCTACCCCGGTGCACATTCTCGATAAAACCGAAAGAGTCGGTGTTGGTTCCATGAAGCTCCCCGTTCTTGATGACAACCGTATTGACCGCGCCGATGGTCTGCGCCGTGGCATCGACGCTCCCGCACAGGTCGAAGATCGCCTGCTTGTGCGGAATCGTGACGTTGAATCCAGCATACCCGTCATCGATCAATCGCTGCATGCCCTCTTTCAACTTATCCGGCGCTATTTCAACTGCGCCATATTCGCCTTTCAACCCGTATTGCGCGATCCAGTGATTATGGATGATCGGGCTTTTGCTGTGCTTGATGGGATAGCCGATAACCCCCGCCTTGATGTGGCTCATGACAACTCTCCCGTTTTTCCCTTGTGCTTTTGCAGGAGCATCATGATTTCCGCCGCCGTTTCTTCTACGGAACGGCGTGTGACGTCGATCACCGGCCAGCCGTTCTTGCTGAAAAACCGGCGACCGAATTTGATCTCTTCTTCAACCTTGTCAATGTCCAGATACGTATTCTCATGATATTGTGGATTCCCCTCCCCGGCCTGAAGGCGCGTGCGGCGCAATTGCACCAACCGCTCGGGGTTTTCCGTGAGTCCTACAAAAAGCGGGCCTTTCAGTTTTGCAATCTTTTCCGGAAAGGCCACTTCCATGGTCAGGGGAATGTTGGCGGCCTTGATGCCGCGGCGGGCAAGATAGACGCAGGTCGGCGTTTTCGACGTGCGGGATACGCCGACAAGAATAACGTCTGCCTCTTCAATCCCGTCAAAGTGCTGGCCGTCGTCGTAACGCAGGGCGAAATCCACGGCATCCATCCGCTCGAAATACGCCGCGTCCAGCGCGTACTGAAGGCCGGCGACCCCGCGCACAGGAAGATTGAGATAGGACGCCATGCCGCGCAAAAGCGGATCGAGCACGGGCAGGCACGGTACGCCCAGTTCGATGCACACGTCCTGCAATTTTTTGCGGAGTTTTTTATCGATGATGGTGAACAGGACCGGGCCGGGCATGGCGCGGATATCATCGATCGCGCGGTCCAGTTGCGGCTCGAACCGTACCATCGACCAGAACCGCTCTACCGGGCGGATATCGTCGAACTGCGCGAGGATCGCGCGCGAAATCCCCTGCAATGTGGTGCCGGTGGAATCGGAAATCAGATACAGGCGAAAATCCCGGATCGGTTCTTTTTTGGATTTGGCGGTCATGGGCCGATCTTAGCGGTCCGCCCTTGGCCCGCCAAGGCCGTTATTCGCTGACTTTTGCCTTTGCGCCCGGAAAAATCAGGCGGGCGAGGCGCTGGTCGCGGAACGGCACGCCCTCGATCATCACGACCTTTGAGTCGTAGACGATCTGGAACAGGTGCGCTTCGTTGATGATATCATTGACGGTCAGGAAATATGGGTCTGCGCAGATATTGGCGCCCATGCCAGAAAGATAGGCGCGGTTGCCCGGAAGATGGGACAATTTTTCGATATCGCCGGCACGCAAGGGCTCTTTGCCGAATATTTCCGCGCCCTGCGCTTCTTCCAGCATTTCATCCAGCCGTTCCAGCGTCGCATGGTCCGCGGCGGCAACCCGGCTTTCATCGGCGTACCATTGGCAGAAAACGCGGGTCAGGATGGACCCGTCATAGAAACCGGCCGGGTCTTTTTCAATGGCGCGCGTGAAAATCATCGCCATGTCGCCCTCGTCGGAACCGAGGATATAGCGCCAGATATCGGTGTGTCCGCTGGCGCGCAGTTCCCATCCGGCAAGAATGGCAATGGTTTCGCAATCGGCAGCCCGGGCGCGCTCCAGCATCAGGATAGCATCCGGGCGGCATTGGGCCGTGAAGTCATGGCCCGCACGGTCATGCCAGAGCTCGCGCAACGCCTTGGCGAACGACAGGAACAACGCATTGCGGAAATAAGCGGAACGGCCCAGCGCATTGGCGGTGAAGCCGTAGTGGTCGAGCAGGACGGAATGCGTGTTTTCATCGATGGCGTAACCGCCCTGCGACAGATCTTCGAGGCAGATGGACCAGCCGTTTTCCTGCGCCTCGCGCAGCAGGATGCGCAGGCTCGGGCTTTCACCGGCCAGCGCGCATGCCCATTGCAGCACATCAAGATCGCTCTCGAACGCATAGGGATAGGCTTCGAGATTGTGATAGGTGCGGATATGGTCGAAAGGAATTGTGTCCAGCATTACCGGGTAAACGTGCTGGGCTTTGGGATCGTTCCCGCGGCTGGGGGTGATCACCACATCTTCAGGGAGGGTTTTGTTCCGGCGGATCAGTCCTTTTCGTTCAAAACGATCGGATCTCAATTCTTCATACTCCTCGGCGGATGGGCCTGCGGGCCCCGCCAGTACATATTCCTTGCGGGTCTTATGCGCCCCGGCCTTCCCCGAACCGGACATGAATGACATTTGTATCGGGCGCGTGTCCTTCAAGAAGACGGCCGTTTCTGCGGCCTCTCTTGTTGTGGATAACTCCCGATGTCCGGTTGAGCGGGATAAGGATGGATTCTGCGCCATGGTCGGTCTTGCCTGTCTCGGTGGGGGCGGAAGCCGACGGAACGTCGCCTCCGGTGTGTCCCTCATCAATTTGCAAGGCCTGTTCCGTTTCGCGGAAAGAACGTTCAAACTTGATAAACCAAAGGAAATTGGCGTTGGAGCGGTCTTGCACCTCGGTAAAGACCGGGTCTTCGACAATCATCTGGGCATAAGGTGCCAGGTAATTTTTGCCGAAAGGCTGCTGCCCCAGCGCACTGATCAGGTCTATGGAAACAGTGCGGGAAACGCCTGTATCTTCAAAGACATAACCTTGATGGTCGGCCAGCATCGCCTGGATCAGTTTTTTGTCCTGCAGGCGGGATCGCTCGGACAGGAACCAGCTTTCAAAAGCGGCGGAAGACGCCTTGCCGGACGCAAGGGAGCGGAAATCGACGAAGGCTTCGCGGGCGAAGGTGCGGGCAAGGTCGGCCATGCTGGAATTTTCGATGAATTCCCACGGGGCGCGGTTGCCCGCCAGTTGCAATTCCCAGCCGACGCGCACCATGGCAACGGTCATGTCCGCAACCTGCGCGCGGTTGATCAGGATCGCGTGATCCGGATGAAAGGTCAGGGGGTGCAACATCACACCCTTGCGGTGCTGCCAGTGACGGCGCAGCTCGCGCACGATCAGAAGACATTGTTCGGTTTCACCCAGCGTGGGATGGACAAAAATTTTACCGGCTTCCTTTTCGTAGCGCGCGCCCTGCACCTGCTCGCTTTCGACGATATGCACGGAATGATCATGCGCGAAATCCAGCAGCGCTTTCGCCATGCGGCTCTCGCTCAGTGTAAGAACCACGCGGTCTGCAGGCTGGATCATTTCCTGTTCATCGACTGGCGCCCGCTCTTCGCAGATATCGATCGCCTCGGCGGAGAATTCCTCCAGGCGGCGTTCCGGATCGCGTTCCAGTCTTTTGGAAATCTTATCGAACGCATCCATTTTTTTCTTGAGATCGGCAAGATCGCGCTCAAAATCCTCATAACCGTCAAAGCCGAGGATATCGTCTTCCTCATGAAGGATGTCTTCTTCCATGTAAAAATACGGCTGGTCCGCAACCAATGTGCAGATGACGGGCTGGCTGTTGTTCAACGTATAGGCCATAAAGCAGGGGCGGCGTTTTTTTGCCGCGGCGCTTTTGCCCGTGTTTTTGTCGGTCGTTTTTTTCATTGCCCCAAGTCTCTAAAATCAATGCGGTGCATAAGGATGCGCACCGGTCCCTAAAGGCCATTATGGGGGGAGAATGATTAATCAAATGCTACCGCATCCGCGAAAAATGCGTAAAATCTAATAAAAAACGCGGCCTTAACCGGAATTTGTGGTTAATGGAAAATTAAAGCGGAAATAAGGAGCGGCTATTGGCCGAGTATGTCGTCGGCGACGGGAATATCTTCTACCAGAAGCTCTTCATTCATCATCGTGATAAAACCGTCCGGTCTGACGAGCGCTTCCGCCTGGAACAGGGAATCGCGAAAAACGATCGTGCATTTGAAAACGGCTGATCCGTCCTTTTCACGCCGCGCGAGGTGGAGCGGCTCTATCATTTTGCCGAGCGCTTTGCGGCCCGCCGGCGCAGGATCTTCGCGCCAGTCGATATCGTCCACTGTATCGACAATTAAAAAACGCCCGTGCGATCCGCGCACATAGGTAAAGAAAAATCGTACATAGTCCGCCATCGTGTCATCGTTGAGCACGATGGGTACGGTTTTATTCATGCGGTAGATAACGTCGTTGCTCCAGTTCAGAACGTGAACCTGATCCGCGTCATTGCAAATGGCGTTGCGAACGATGGGCGGGTTCTGGTCATGACGGGAAAGCTCGATAAGCGAGTAACCTTCATAAAAAGAAAGCGGATGAACCATAACGTTCGTGCTTTGCGGGTCGAACGTCGTGTCCAGAAAAGGGTTTATCTTTTCCGTCATGCGCGCGGCCTGCGC
>JBDHTU010000119.1:0-5493 GCA_039808805.1 Micavibrio sp. | reverse complement strand
ACGCCGCTGATCTCCGTTTTAAAACTGTAGGTCGGGCGCGCCGTCTTGCCGACGATCACGGGCATCTCCAGCTCGACATCCCCGTGCTCCACGGCCCACAGGCTCGCCGAGGGAATGTTAACCAGAACATATTTGTCGGGACGCCCCTGCTCCATCCACCGCAGGCGCTCCATATTGACGATGATCTGCATCATGCGGCTTTCGCGAGAGCGGTTGATAGCGGCCAGCGTATCGGCACGGATCACACCGTTTGCCTCCAGCCCGTTGCGGCGCTGGAACTTGATGATCTCCGCCGCCAGCGCATCGTCATACACGGTGGAGCCGGCCTCTCCCGTTCCCGGCGCGAAGCGCGCGCGCAGGACAGGCACCGCCTTATTCGACTGTCCGGGCTTGAGGATTGTCCCGGGTTTAACGGCGTCGAAAGCAGAGTCCGGCAGGCCTGCCAGCATGATCAGCTCCGCCCGCAGCGCCTGGTACAATTTACCGTTCGGCGCCAGGCGGCGCAGCGTGTTCACCGGATCGGCAGCCAGCGCCACGTTTTGCAGAATTTCAGACGCCTCCATCGGCGCGCGCCAGTATTTCCCCGCACGGTCTCCCGGATTGTGGCGGCCGCGCATGCCTGTCAAATCGCGCGTGTAGCGAACAACCGCGTCAGACAGCAGCATATCGAACTCATTCCGGTTCATCTTCGGGTCAGAGATCAACGCGCGCAGGCGTTTGATATGATAGTTTTCCGGGTTGAGACCGTGAGACCAGCTGTCTTCCAGCAAAGACAGCATGCCCTTGACCCTTGGCTGGAACTCACCGCCGCCGCGCAGCCAGACAGGGCGCAGGCTGCGCCCTTCGTAAAACCCGTGCAAAACCGCGGCATCCAGATAGAGAGAATCGTTCATCCCCGCCGAGGCCACGGCCTGCGCATGCGACAGATAAGCTCCGGCCAGAGCGGAATAGACCAGCCCCGCCGCCAGTAATACAAGCAGCAAAGGTTTACGGACCAGTTTGTGGTTTCGCGCGGTCATGGCCATGGCCTCTGGTGGAACGGAAATCCCATGAGAAATTGTCTCTTCTTAATCTTAATGAAAGATTGATAAACGCGCCAGTTCCACCGCGCTGTAAAACCGCGCACAAAAAAGGCGCCGACCGGCGCCTTTTGGAGGGCAGACATCCTATAAATCGGGATAGCTGTGACGGTCGCCCTTGCCACCCGGATGCGTCACGGCACCCGTTCTGGCGGGACCGACTGCCTGCGCGAATTTCCAGATTGCGCCGGCACCGTAGCGGTGCTCTTTGGGCTTCCACATTTTGCGGCGCTCTTCCATTTCCGCTTCGCTCAGGTTTACATCGAGTGCGCCCTTCTCCGCGTCGATGCGGATGATATCGCCGTCTTTCAGCAGGCCGATAGGCCCGCCGACGCCCGCCTCCGGCCCGACATGGCCGATGCAGAAACCGCGCGTCCCGCCGGAGAAGCGGCCGTCGGTGATCAGCGCGACCTTGCCGCCCATCCCCTGACCGTATAATGCGCCGGTGGTGGAGAGCATCTCCCGCATGCCCGGCCCGCCTTTCGGCCCCTCGTAGCGGATGACGAGGACGTCACCTTCCTTGTATTTGCGGTCGAGCACGGCCTGCAGGCATTCCTGTTCGGAATCGAAGCAGCGCGCCGGGCCTTCGAAGGTCAGTTCGGTCATGCCCGCGATCTTCACCACAGCGCCGTCCGGCGCAAGGTTGCCGCGCAGGCCGACCACGCCGCCCGTGCTCGACAATGGCGTCTTGATGGACACGATGACATCCTGATTGGGTGTCAGAACGGTTCCCTTGAGGTTCTCTTCAATCGTCTTTCCGGTCACGGTGATGCAATCGCCGTGAAGATAGCCGCCCTGCAGAAGTTCGTTCAGGACGACGGACACGCCGCCCGCTTCGAACATGTCCTTGGCGACATATTTCCCGCCCGGCTTCATGCTCGCGATATAGGGCGTTCTGCGCATGACGTCGCAGACATCGAACAGGTCGAACTCGATCCCCGCCTCGTGCGCCATGGCCGGAAGGTGCAGGCAGGCATTGGTCGAACCGCCTGTCGCCGCCACCACCATCGCCGCGTTTTCGAGGCTCTTGCGGGTCACGATGTCGCGCGGACGAATGCCCAGTTTTATCAATTCCATCACAGCCTTGCCGCTTGCCGCCGCATATTCGTCCCGGGTCGTGTACGGTGCAGGCGCGCCGGCAGATCCGGGCAAGGCAAGTCCGATCGCCTCGGACACGCAGGCCATGGTGTTGGCCGTGAACTGGCCGCCGCAGGCGCCCGCGGACGGACACGCCGCGCATTCCATTTCTTTCAGGTCCTTGTCGGAGAATTCGCCCGTCGCGTGTTTGCCGACGCCTTCGAACACGTCGATGATCGTCACATCCTGCCCGCGGAATTTCCCGGGAAGGATGGAGCCGCCATACATGAAGACCGACGGCACATTGAGGCGGATCATCGCCATCATCATCCCCGGCAGGGATTTGTCGCACCCGGCGAGCCCCACCAGCGCGTCATAACAATGCCCGCGCATGGTCAGCTCCACCGTATCCGCAATCGCCTCGCGCGACGGCAGAGACGATCTCATCCCCTCATGGCCCATGGCGATCCCGTCCGTCACCGTGATGGTGGTGAATTCGCGCGGCGTGCCGAGGCCTTCGACCACGCCTTTCTTCACCGCCTGCGCCTGGCGCGATAACGCGATATTACAGGGCGCGGCCTCGTTCCAGCAGGTGGCGACGCCGACGAGCGGCTGGTGGATTTCCTCTTCCGTCATGCCCATCGCGTAATAATACGCGCGGTGCGGCGCGGATTTCGGCCCCTCGGTCACATAGCGGCTGACCAGGTTCGTTTTATCCCACTTGCCGTTCTTGAATGGATTGTTCCGCATAGCATCGCCTTCTTTATATTTATCTTTACGGGAAAATTTGTAACGACGCGGCCGCGCCTTGTCCAGACGCTGCGTGACAGGATTTTGGAAAGCTTACTGGTTGACGAGAATGTCGTTCACACGCCCGCGGAATTCGAGCGCGCCGGCCACGAACGGCACAATGACCCGCCGCTGCCCCGTTCCGGTCACGATCACGGAGCCATAGTTGAAAACCTGGCCGATCGGGGTGATGCCGAGTTCGATGCTCTCAATCTGCTTGTAACGCAATTCAATCATATCCGCATAAACGAACCCGCTGCGGATAAACACGCGCTTGTCCGTGGCGGCAAGGATCAGGAAATGGCGGGTCAGATGCGCCAGCCCGAGCATGATGGCGCCGACGAACATCAGGAAAAAGCCGAGATTTTGGGCGAGCGTCAGCAAAAGAAGAATGCCGAGGATAGCGACGGCCACCCCTTTCCAGTAGATGGCGGGATGGATATGCGCGGCGGCGATAAGCTTTTCATCATCCTGCAGCGTGATGCCCGCCAGCTTGAGAAGTTCGGTATGATCCTGCGTCTGCGCCATTGCCTGTCTCATTTTCGGGTCACACGCTCCTTGCTCTTTCAATCGCACGGCGGAATTTCAACGGGTCCTCGATCGAAGGAAGAATCACCTCCCCCACGCCCATACCGCGCACCATGACCCGGCCGTAGTTGAAAATACGGCCGAGAATCCCTTGAAGCACATTCACGCCTTCGATCCGGTCAATATTCATTTCCCCGACATAGCGGGCGATCAGGCCGCGCTTGTACACCAGGCGCTTGTTGGTCACGGCGATTTCGGTGGTCGCCTTGATGATCATCATCTGGGCATAGCGGAGAAGCCCCATGGTCAGAACCAGAAATGCGACGATTTTGATCCCCGGATGCACCGCGCGGACGATATCCAGCCATCCGGCCTCGTGAGGGACGTCGAATTTAAGGAAACCGGGCAACATCGGCTGGACGATAATCGTGCCGATGATAATGCCCGCAGCCAGGCCGACGCCGAAAAGAATGTTGAAGATGGCGGCAACCGTATAAAACCAGTGGAAATGAGCCACATGGACCAGTTCTTCGTCTTCTGCCAGAGACTGCCGAATATAATCCATATGGCTATAGTATCCCCTTATTGGTCGCCGAGGGAAATTCCCAGTCCCCGCGCCGTGTGAACCAGCGTATCATTGGGGTCGATGGCTTCATAGGCGGCAATGCATTCCTCGATCGGATAATCCACGAGTTTGCGGTTCTGCCAGGCGACCATGCGGTCATATTTGCCTTCCGCGATCAGGTCCACCGCCCGCACGCCGAAGGCCGAGGCCAGCAGCCTGTCATTATAGGTCGGCGGGGCGCCGCGCTGGACGTGGCCCAGAACGGTGACGCGGGTTTCGGAGTTGGTGGCTTCGGCGATCTTGGCGGCAAGGAAGTTGCCGATCCCGCCATAGCGCTTTTCGCCGCCATGGTAGGTGATTTCGAATTTTTCCCCGTTCGGCGTCTTGACCGCTTCGGACACGATGACGAGGGCGAAGTTGCGGCCCGTCGCCTTCACGCGCTGGATTTTCGCCGCGACATTTTCAATCGTGTACGGAATTTCCGGGATGAGGATGACATCGGCGCCGCCGGCGATGCCGGACGACAGCGCGATATGGCCCGCGTCGCGGCCCATGACTTCCAAAATCATGACCCGGTCATGGGAGGCGGCCGTCGGCTGCAGCCGGTCCAGCGCCTCGGTCGCCACGGCAACGGCAGTGTCAAAGCCAACCGCACGTTCAGTCTTGCCGAGGTCGTTGTCGATGGTTTTCGGGATGCCGACCATTTTGATCCCGCCCTGCTGGGCCAGGCGGCGCAGAATGGCAAAGCTGCCGTCGCCGCCGATGCCGATCACGGCCTCAAGACCAAGCTTGTGGAAATTGTCGACGATCTCGCCGCTCCGGTCCCTGGTCGTGCCGTCCGGCATCGGAAAAGCAAACGGGTTGCCCTTGTTCGTCGTCCCGAGAATCGTCCCGCCCATACGCAGGATGTTGCTGTCCATATCGGCCGGGGTCAGCACTCTATATTGCGGCTCTTTTTCGAGGAGGCCGGCCGTACCGTCCAGAATGCCGTAAACCTGCCAGCCCAGCAGATCCGCCTTGTGCACAGCCGCCCGAATGACCGCGTTCAGACCCGCGCAGTCGCCGCCGCTCGTTAAGATACCGATTTTTTTGCTCATTGAATTACCTTGGACACGTAAGAAATTTTTTAATGTTTTAGACCATACACTATCCAAGGACAAAGGGATTTTTCGATGACATCCCGTTCTTTTTCTTATCAAAACGGAAAAAGACTGATATAGTCCATGGCTCAATCTTATTTAGCCTTTTGATCTGATGGAAGACTACAGCGACTTGCAGGAAAAGCTCGCCGACCTTGAAAGCGAGCACAGAAACCTAGATGACGATATAAACCGGCTGAGCAACACTCCGCCGGTTGATCTTTTGCAAATTCAGCGGCTGAAGAAGAAAAAACTCGCCCTGAAAGACCAGATACAAAAACTCCGCAGCGATATCCTGCCCGATATCATTGCCTGA
>JBDHTU010000118.1:0-5602 GCA_039808805.1 Micavibrio sp. | reverse complement strand
AAATCCGTATTTTGCAGGTCTAATTTCAAGGCAAAGGGCTACAAAAATGGCTAAAAAAGGCGGCGGCGCAACGAAAGTCCGCATGGAAAGCACGGCAGGGACCGGCTTCCGTTACTACAAGAAAAAAGGCGCGAAGGCGACCGAGAAGCTGAAAATGAAGAAATACGACCCTTGGGCTGTGAACGAAGCCACGGGCAAAAAAGGCATGCATGTCGTTTTCGAAGAAAAGAAAATGCCGCCGGCCAAAAAGAACTAGATTCCGGACATTGGAATTGGTTATTGGAAAAGCCCGGCGGTTGCCGGGCCTTTTTTATTCTAATCTCCAGCCTGCAGCCTCTATTCGATAAAGGCCCGCGCCTCGGTGGTGTATTGCTGCGGGTCGATCCTGCCCTTGCCTTCGAACACGACCTGGTTTTTGCCCGTGTTCTTGGCGACGTGGAGAACGTCATCCGCGCGTTTGAGGATTTCCGGGATAGAGCCTCCGCCGCTGCCTTCCACGATCACACCGCCGATGGATGTCGTAACAGGCACCTTGCCGCTGTCCGTTCCGGTGGCAAACGGCTCATCCGCGATGGCACGGCGCAGACGCTCACCGATCAGATAGGCTTTTTCCGGCTGAACATCCGGCAGGATGACGACGAATTCCTCCCCACCCAGACGCGCGACAAGGTCGAATCCGCGAAGAGAATCCTGAATGCGTTCGGCAAAGATTTTCAAAACGGCATCGCCGACCAGATAGCCGTGCACCGTGTTGAAGTTTTTGAAGTTATCGATATCGAGAATGAGAACCGCCATGGATTTCTTGCTGCTCTCGTTTTTCTGAAGCAGCTTTTGCATGTGCACTTCCAGATAGCGGCGGTTATACAGCCCTGTCAGGGGATCGGTCAGCGCCATGGACAGGCTGAGTTCGAAGTTCGAGCGCAGGCGTTCCTGGAACCGTTTGCGCCGGATTTGCGTGCGCACACGGGCCAGAAGCTCGTTTCTGTCCACCGGGCGCAGGATGTAATCGTGCGCACCGATTTCAAGGCCGTGCGCGATGCGCGGCATGTCGTCTTCATTGGCGATCATCAAAATCGGCACCGCACGCGTTTTTTCGCTGGACCGCAAATGCGAGCAGAGGCGCAAGCCGTCTTCGTTCTTTAAATTAAGGCTAACCGCAACAAGATCGTAATCCTGCTGGTTGATCTTGGCCATTGCCTGTACGCCGCTTTCGACAACCTCCACCGTGTCGCGATCGACAGCCAGCGCATCACCGAATTTCTTGCTTTCGAAACTCTGGTCCTCAATGACCAGAATACGCGCATGCTCCACCGGCTCGCTCATGGCGTTCGCAGCCGTGTCGACAACGCCCAGTTGGGTTGCCGTGTTTTCACGAACGCGCCATTCATCCACCGTCATTTTCAGGCGGACCAATGAGCGCACGCGGCTCATCAGCGCGGTATCGTTGAGCGGCTTGGACAGGAAATCGTCCGCCCCCGCTTCCAATCCTTTGATACGGTCCGATGAATCCGTCAGCGCGGTGACGATCACCACGGGAATATGCGCGGTCGCAGCGTTTCCCTTGATGCGCCTGCACACCTCGAATCCGTCCATGCCGGGCATCATGACATCCAGCAACACGATATCCGGACTTTGCGCCGCGACTTTTTCAAGCGCCTCGGGGCCGTTCGTCGCCGTCAGGACGTCGTAATACTCGCTGGCCAGCTTGGCTTCCAGCAGTTTGACGTTCGGCAAAATATCATCCACGACCAGAACACGTGCTGACATAACACTGATTACCCTCTATTTCGCGAGATCGTGCGTGTCTTCCTCGTCTTCGCCGAGGAAAGAATCAATCGCATCGTCTTCATTGTCCCCCGCCGCAAAATCCCGTATCTGGAATTCCGGCAGGTCTTCTTCTTGTTTTTCTTCTTCGGTTTTTTCCGGCGCGGGCTTGTTCAGGTACGTCTGAATCACCTCGACAAACCGGGACACGGAAATCGGCTTGGAAATATAATCCTCGCACCCGCCCTGGCGGATTTTTTCTTCATCGCCCTTCATCGCAAACGCGGTCACGGCAATGACAGGGATGGATTTGAGCGCCTCATCGCTTTTCAGCCATTTGGTGACGTCGAGCCCGGAGACTTCAGGAAGCTGGATATCCATCAGGATCAGATCCGGTTTTTTGGTGCGCGCGATTTCGAGCACCTCCATCCCGTTGCGGGTTTCGATCGTGGCGATCCCATGCGCTTCCAGAAGATCCCGGAAGAGCTTCATGTTGAGTTCGTTGTCCTCGACGATGAGAACTGTTTTTTGCATGATTTTGAAACCCTTAAGACCTATATAAGGACGCGCTGTATAATAGCCGATGCTACCAGTGAAATGGTTACCAAAAGATTAATTTGAACCGGACTTTCAGGGCTTTTTGGGGATAGGTACGGTGCGCTCGCAGCTATCCGCGGGAATCCGCTGAAGCGCGACAAGCCTTTGCTTGACCGAGAAATCGTCATACTCGATAAGCATGTCCGAAATGATGCCGTTTTCCAGGAAAACCATGCTCATTTCATAATCCGATTCTTCTTCCCGGTCTTTCACCGGAAACACGGCCATGCGCACATTCCATGCTTTGCCCTTCAGAAGCGAATCGTCGATCTTGGCGTTTTTCACCACGCTCTTGGCGGCGTCGGCGGGCTTGCCGATAAAGGCGCTGATTTCGATCGGCCCTTCTTCGTCGCTGCCGTCGAACACTTCGGCGTTGTAGAATTTTTTTCCCTCTTTCGCATGGCGGATCAATTCCATCGTATGGCCGATGGGAAACAGCGCCCCTTTGCGCAGGTCATAGGATATTTTTTCCGGCATGCTGTAATTCGCCTTGCCGCCGTCCTTGCCCACGTTCGCGCGGCCGCGAATTTCCTGGTACATCTCCCCGTCCCGCTGGCGACGGGACGAATAATCAAACCGTCCGCCGTCCGCAGTTTCATAGGTGGAGAAATCCGACGTGATACGCATGCCCGGCGCATCCGCATATTCATAGAACAGCTTGAAATGATGGTCGGTCAGGAAGGCATCGCAGGTCGGCTTCCACTCATACGACATATGGCCGCTGATGTTCAGGATTTGCGAGCCGCTGTGAGTCGCCACCAGCTTGATATCGTAGAGCGCCTGGTGCGGCGCCAGCCCGCTTGCAATCGCATCGGGCGCGGCGGCTTGTGCCGGCGATACGGCAAACATCAGCAGAACGGATAGGCAAGCCTGGCGGCAGGAAAAAGACATAAGGACCTGTCGTAAGTGTTGTTCCCTCCATCGTAGTCGCAAAGCGCGGGGAGATCAAAGGTCTATTCCTTCCCTACGCAAAGACAGCGGGAAAAGACTGCCCGCCCCGGCGCGGGCCGCAGTTTTTGCCGGGCTGGACTTCAAGCACCGGCATCAACAAACCTATTGAAATCATTCACTTTTTAAAACCAAACGGAACTGGCATGCGCTTCGCATGGTTGGATTATACGAAAGGCGCATCGGGCGCCGGGCAGAGTTGAGGTGCGTATCGTGCAGGACTATGGACAAAAATCCCCCGTCACCGTCGGTGCGCGCGATTCTGCCGTGCTTCCGGTCCTGCGCGCGAATGCCGTTGCCGATTCCGGGCGCGACCTGGAACGGGACGGCTGGTGGCGCACGATGAGCGCTTCCATCGCTTTTATCAAATGGGCGCACACGCGCCTTGATGATGCCGAGCGCCGCCTGAAAGAACAGGAAAAACGCATCGCACAACTGGAGACGCAAATTTCGCGCGACGAGTTGACCGGTATTTTAAACCGCCGCGGTTTTCTCGACGCGTTCGAGCGCGAGGTTGACCGCACGCGCCGCGGCCATGCCGTCGGCGGCCTGCTGATCATGGTCGATCTCGACAATTTCAAAATGATCAACGACACCTATGGCCGCGCGGCCGGCGATGCGGCCTTGCGCCTTGTTGCCAAGACACTGGAAAACAACAGCCGCACCATGGATGCCTGCGCCCGGCTTGGCGGCGACGAATTCGTCCTGCTGCTGGTAAACACGGAACGCGACAAAGCCCTCGCCCGGGCACAGAACCTGATCAAGCAGCTCAACAGCCTGTCGCTTGTCTGGTACGGCGCGGAACTGCCGATCCGCGCAAGCCTCGGCCTGAAAGATTACGGCGCCGATGACACGCTGGTCGATATCTTCGGTGAAGCCGATGAAAAACTGTACGCCAACAAGCGCCTCAACAAAGGCCAATATAACGGAGGCTTTTACAGTAGCTTTTAAAAAGAATTGATTATCCGCCTGCCGCCCCTCCCTACCGTGAACCCAAACCCTAGGCAGGCGATATAGGCCCGGTGTTTCCCCAAGCACCGGGCCGCCCTTTTCTTAAGGGCTTTTATGACCGGGATTGCTTCGTCCCGCCCTCAATGACAGAATAGCGCCATGGAACAAAACGTCCTTATCGCCTTTGGCGCCTGCGCCTTTGCCGCTCTCGCCACAATGCTGGGGGCCTGCGTTCTCTTCAACATCCGCGCGCCGCACCCGCGGCTCCTGGCCTTCGGCCTCGCCTTTGCCGGCGGCGCCATGGTGTATGTCTCCCTCGTTGAAATCTTCGTCAAATCGCAAATCGCCTTTACCCAGATGCTGGGCGACAAGGAAGGCTATACGCTCGCAACCTTCGCCTTTTTCTGCGGCATCCTGATGGTCGCCGCGCTCGACCGGCTTTTGCCCAATCCGCATGAAGGGCTGGGCGAGGACGACCATCACGGCCATCGCCATGCCGCGCGTGTCGGCATCATGGCCGCCATCGCCATTACGGCGCACAACTTTCCCGAAGGCATGGCGACGTTCTTCGCAACGCTGGACGACCCGTCGGTTGGCGCGCCACTTGCCGCCGCCATCGCGATTCACAACATCCCCGAAGGCGTTTCGATCGCTATTCCCGTTTATTACGCAACGAACAGCAAGATGAAAGCCATCGGCGCCTGTGCCATCTCCGCGGTGGCGGAACCTGTCGGCGCGGCAATCGGCTATCTTGTCCTGCAACCGTTTCTTTCACCGCTGGTCTATGGCTGGGTGTTCGGGATCATCGCCGGGATCATGGTGTTTCTCGCGCTCGACGAATTGCTGCCCGCCGCGAAACGTTATGCCAAGGGCCATGAAACCGTGTACGGGATGATCGCCGGCATGGGCGCGCTGGCGCTCAGCCTCGTTTTATTCCGCTGATTTTTCCTGCAACTCTTCCAGCCGCGCATCGCGGCCGCATCCCTTTTTGTACAGCTTGTAGCGAACCGCGTTGGTCTTGTAATAATCCTGGTGATACGCCTCTGCTTCATAAAATGTCGTAACCGGCAGGATTTTCGTGGCGACCGTTTCGCCGTATTTCTTTTCCGTTTTTGCCAATGACTCTCGCGCCATTTTTTCTTCTTCCGGCGATCCGTAAAAAACAGCGGCTGCATATTGCGATCCCTTGTCGCAGAACTGGCCCTTCTCGTCGAACGGGTCGACATTGCGCCAGAAGATATCCAGCAATCTCTGGTAGCTGACCTTTGCGGGGTCGTACGTGACGCGCACGGATTCGATAAACCCGCTTTGCCCGCCGGAGACTTCCTCATAGGTCGGCGGG
>JBDHTU010000117.1:0-5608 GCA_039808805.1 Micavibrio sp. | reverse complement strand
ATGCCGGAACTGGACTGGCCGTTCGGATATCCCATGGCGCTGCTGGCCATGCTCGTCTCGGCGCTGGTGCCGCTGCTTTACTTCAAAAAGAAGGGCTGGCTTTAGGCCGCACGGCGCGGGATTAAATCCGCCAGCACCGCCTGCGGGCGCGGGCCGACATGGGAAATCACTTCCGCTGCCGCGATGGAACCAAGCTGGCCGCATTGCGCCATGCTCATCCCCTCCGTATAGCCGAACAGGAACCCGGCGGCATAGGCATCGCCCGCGCCGGTGGTATCGACCACTTTGGATACAGGTTCCGCCTTGATTTCCGTGACGCTATCGCCGTGCAGGATGATAGAGCCTTTTTCGCTGCGCGTGATGGCGGCGATATCGCATTTGGATTTCACGATGGAAACCGCTTCTTCGAACGTGTTTGTTTCATACAGCGATTTGATTTCGTCTTCGTTGGCGAACAGGATGTCGATATGCCCTTCGACCAGTTCCTGAAACGCCTTGCGGTGGCGGCCGACGCAGAACGGGTCGGACAGCGTCAGTGACACTTTGCGGCCCGCCTTGTGTGCGATCTGCGCGGCTTTGTAGAACGCTTCCATCGCCAGCGGCGGATCGAACAGATAGCCTTCCATGTATGTCACGGCGGCGGCGGCGATCATCGCCTCATCAATGTCGGCGGGGGAGAGTTCCACGGCGGCGCCGAGGAAGGTGTTCATCGTGCGCTGCCCGTCCGGCGTGATCAAGATCATGCAGCGGCCCGTATGCGTGCCGCTTTCCATCGCGGCGGCTGTGGTGTGCGCGGCGCCCATCGCCTTCATATCGTGACGGAAGATTTCGCCAAGCTGGTCGTTGCCCACTTTCCCGATATAGGCGCCCTTGCCGCCGAAGGAGGCGAAGCACGCCATCGTGTTGCCGGCGGAGCCGCCGGACATTTCCGTTGCCGGGCCCATGTCGTTGTACAGTTGAAGAGCGCGTTCGGCGTTGATCAGGTTCATGCTGCCCTTGGCCATGCCGTATTTTTCGAACTGGCTTGCGATGAATTCTTCGCTGGACGTTGCAAGAACATCGACAAGGGCGTTTCCGATGGCGACAAGGCCGTAGGTCGTCTGGGGCATGGAACGGTTCTTTCAAATTGCTATTTGTTGGCAGTGCCGCTATCTCTATAGAAACTTTACGGAAAGACAAGCCCCATGGCTGCAAAAAACACAGCGAAAAAGCCGAAAACACCGCTAAAACCGGGCCGTGAGTCCGTCGTGCAGGCGGCGCTATCACTGGCGGCGAAAATGGATTGGGGTTTGATTACGATGTCCGACATCGCGATTGAGGCAGGGGCCAGTCTTGCGGACCTGTCCGAGATATTCGATGACAAGACGGATATTCTGGTCGCCTATGGCCGCGCGCTGGACAAGAAAGTGCTCGAATCCTGCGGTGAAGGTGACCCCGGCGCGTCCCCGCGCGACCGCCTGTTTGATATATTGATGGAGCGGTTCGATATTCTATCTGCCGACCGCGCGGCGATTTTATCGATCCTGAAATCCTTTGCGCCGGACCCGAAACAGGCAGTGATCAGCCTGCCGCATCTCGGTCGGTCCATGGCGTGGATGCTGGAGGCCGCGGGTGTTGATACGGGCGGCATGCGCGGCGCGGTGCGCGTGGCGGGGCTGACGATTGTTTATCTCAACGTCCTGCGGCACTGGATGAAGGATGAGTCCGAGGACTTGTCAAAAACCATGGCCGCGCTCGACAAAAATCTTTCCCGCGCGGAGCAGGCGGCATCGACCTTGATGCTCTAGGATTTAGGCGCGCTTGAAATTGTACAGGTGGTTTTGGGCGTAGAGGCCGGAAAGAATTTCCACAAAATCTTCGATCTGTTGCGACGTATGAGCCGCCGTTGCGGTCAGGCGCATGCGTTCCGTCCCGCGCGGCACGGTGGGATAATTGATCGGCTGCACATAGACATCGTAATGATCCATCAGGATGTCGGTCACCATCTTGCAGCAGACGGCGTCACCGATGATCAACGGCACGATATGGCTTTCACCCTTCAGGTACGGCAGGCTGTTTTTCTCCAGCAGGGATTTGAGCATAGCGGCGTTACGGTGCGCGCGCATCCGTTCGATCTGCGAGACCTTGAGGTATTCGACGCTCGCCAAAGCGCCTGCCAGCACGGCAGGGGGCAGGGATGTCGTGAAGATAAAGCCTGAGGCATAGGACCGCACGGCATCGACCGCGGCGCGGCTGCCCGTAATAAAACCGCCCATCACGCCGTAAGCCTTGCCGAACGTGCCTTCGATCATGTCGATGCGGTCCATCAGGCCGCGCTCTTCGGCAACGCCGCCGCCGCGCGGGCCGTATAGGCCGACAGCATGCACCTCGTCCAGATAGGTGAACGCGCCGTATTTTTCCGCAAGATCGCAGATTTCCCTGATCGGCGCGATATCGCCTTCCATCGAATAGACGGATTCGAACGCGATGATTTTCGGGCGGTCTTTGTCCGTGGCGGCAAGCAATTCTTCCAGATGCGCGACATCGTTGTGGCGGAAGATCGCCTTGTCCGCGCCGCGCATGCCGTGGATCATCGAGGCGTGGTTCTTTTCATCCGAGAACACGATGGCGTTGCCGAGGAGTTTGAGCAGCGTGCTGATCGCGCCTTCGTTGGCGACGTAGCCGGAAGAGAAGACCAGCGCGGATTCTTTTCCATGCAGGTCGGCGAGCGAGGCTTCAAGTTCTGTATGCAGGCGGTGCGTGCCGGAGATATTGCGCGTTCCGCCCGCGCCGGCGCCATAGCGGTCCACCGCGTCTTTCATCGCGGTCATGACGACTGGATTCTGGCCCATTCCGAGATAATCGTTGGAGCACCAGAGTGTTACTTGCTTTTGAGAACCATTTGCATCGGTATAAGTCGCCTCAGGGAAACGGCCGGGAATTCTTTCCAGCGGCGCAAAATGTCTGTAACGCCCTTCGGTTTTTAAATCTTCTATCCGATCGGCGAATATGCGGTTGTAATCCTTAAACATTCTGCTTTTGCGAAACGCTTTGCACGGGGATAAGTTGGTTTTATATATCGCGTTCGGACCGGGTTGAATAGCATTATCTAATCCGCGAGGCAGGATTGCATGATTATCGTTTTCGGATCTATCAATATGGATGTGGGCATGCGCGTAAAGGATTTCGCGCGGCCGGGGGAAACCATTCTGTCGCCCAGCTATGACATGTCGCCCGGTGGCAAGGGGGCGAATCAGGCGCTGGCCTGCGTGCGCGCAGGGGCGAAGACCGCGCTGGTCGGCAAGGTCGGCGACGATGCGATGGCGACAAAAATCCTGGGCGGCCTGCGCCGGAACGAGGTCATGACATCCGGCGTTGCCACATCCGATTTCCTGCCCACGGGCATGGCGTTCGTCATGACGGATTCGCACGGGGAGAACCAGATCATCGTGGCGTCCGGCGCGAACGGCGATGTGCAGGCGATACAGGTGCCGGACGAAATATTAAAGCCGGGCAATATCGTCCTGATGCAGATGGAAGTGCCGCTTCAGGAAAATTTCACGCTGATGGAGCGCGCAAAAAAACTCGGCGCGACCGTCATGCTCAATCTCGCACCGGCATTCCGCATTCCGCAAAAGGCGCTGGAACTGGTGGATTATCTGGTCGTCAATGAATTGGAAGCGCGGATGATGGCCGAGGTGATCGGCATTCCCGCCGGGCAGGATTTGATGCTGCTCGCCCGCGCTTTATCCGCCAAGGGCGGTCATGATTGTATCGTCACGCTGGGCGCGGAAGGCTCCATCGCCATGGGCAAAGACGGCAAGGGATGGCGCGTTCCGGCATTGCCGGTAGAAAATATCGTCGATACCACAGGCGCGGGCGATTGTTTCTGCGGTACGCTGGCGGCATCGCTTCACAATAAATTCGCGCTGGGCTCCGCAATGCGCCGTGCGAGTGTGGCGGCCGGGCTCGCCTGTACGAAAAAAGGCGCGCAGGAATCCTATCCGTATATCGCGGAAATCGAGCAGGCGCTCGAAAGCTTCCCGCAGGCGCAACCGGTATAATTTTAAAGAGATTAAGCGGCGATATCGACCACGCCGCCGCGGCCGGACACGGCGGCCATCAATACGTCGGCGATCTGCTGCTGCATTTCGGCAGTCTGCTTCATCATCGACAAAGCGACTTTCTGTTGGGTCATAGCCATCTGTACGGCAATAGCGGCAGCTTCCATCGGAGAATCATACCACAAAAACGCGGCGCGGAAGGCAAAAAATCAGCGCTGGACGTTGTATTTTGTATAATAACGCAGACAGGCATTGTGCAGTTCCTGCGTCAGGGCATAGCCTTCGCGCCCGCCATTGCCGTTTAACCTTTTGTTAAGGATGATTTCGAGGATGCGGTTATACATCAGCATGATGTCCGTATAGTCCTCATTCAACACCGTCACATTCTCCAGATAGCGAAGCATGACATCCGAAATCATGGAAATCAGTTGGTAGTGGAACATGCTGCCGTTGGATTTCAACTGCATCACGATATTCACCACCTGATCCTTTGCGGAGACGTCATCGATCGCTTTGCGGCGGATGCGGTCATGCAGGTCTTTCATCTGCTCCAGATGCCGCTGCGCGTAGGGCGTGAAATCAACGGGGTTGCTTTCCAGGTATTCCTGGCAGCGCTTGATCAGGTGCGCCGGGATGCCGCCATCGCCTACCTTGATTTTCAGGTGGTTGGGCGGCATCACGAAGCTTGGCGGTTTTTTTGTCGTACTCATTTTATAGTTTTGTGGCTTCGTCTGTAAGGTTGCGCAATTCGACTTCGATGTCGGGGTCCATGGCGGAAGACCAGTCACCGGCGTTTTTATCGGACGATCCGCGGCGATCCTGCCCGTTGAAATCAAAGTTTTTACGTCGGCGTCGGTCCGGCCCGAAAAACTCACCCGTATCTACGAACTGGCGCGGTTTTTCGATGATCTGCACGATGCGCGCATACATGTCCCGCGCGCTGTAGGGTTTCATCAGGAACTCCGTCACGCCTTCGTCGCGGGCGATTTCCACGCGCGGCTGGTCGCTATACCCCGTCATCAGGATGACAGGCACGAATTTGTTCGGAGACAGTTCGCTGCGTCTGACCTGGCGGATCAGTTCCAGCCCGTCCTTGGGTTCCATCAACCAGTCCGTGATGATCAGGTCGTGATTGTGCTGGATAAAAAGATGCAGGCCTTCATCAGCGCTTTTGGCGCCGTGCACATTTTTAAAGCCGAACATATTCAGAATGGAAATTGTCAAAGACAGCATCGGCTGCATGTCTTCGACGATAAGGATTCTGACCTGCGATAAATCATACGACATGAAGGTTACCTATCTTGTTCCAGAATCTCATTATTTCGCGCCATAGACAATGCCTTAAATCCCTGTTGCTATTTCCGTATTGGGCGTTGGCAAGGCGGGTTTTTCGGCGTAACGTAAAAGGAATCAAAAAAACAAAGCGGTATATTAAGGGTGTCTTGAGTGACGAGGGCTATAGCTATGGAACAGCATCGGATCATTATGAATTTTTCCGCGCCGCCGACGACGGAAGATATCGAGACAATCGCCAAGGAAATTCTGGCCACCCTGCCGGAAGAGAT
>JBDHTU010000116.1:0-5618 GCA_039808805.1 Micavibrio sp. | reverse complement strand
CTGTGAATTAGGATGAATTTGTATGGACAGCCCCCCGACATGTAGTATGATCGAGAAGAACTAAGCACAAGGGCTTGTGGTTTTACCCGCAAGCTATCCACAGAAGAAATCCACAGTTTGTGAATAACTTTACCGTTTTGGGGAGTAAGGGAATGTTTGACTACGCGCAAATCCAGGGGGGCAACCGCGTGCAGATCGATAGATCGCGCGACGCCAACCTGACGAAATTCGGCATCGAAACGCTGTACGACCGCTATCTGCTGCCCGAAGAAGGCCCGCAGGATTTGTTCGCACGCGTGGCGATGTATTACGGCGACGATTCCGCCCACGCCCAGCGCGTTTACGATTACATCTCCAAGCTCTGGTTTATGCCGGCGACGCCCGTGCTGTCCAACGGCGGCACCAACCGCGGCCTGCCGATTTCCTGCTTCCTCAACGAAACCAACGACTCCCTCGAAGACATCGTCTCGCTGTGGAATGAAAACGTCTGGCTGGCGTCCCTCGGCGGCGGCATCGGCTCCTACTGGGGCAACATCCGCTCCATCGGCGAAAAAGTCGGCCGCAACGGCAAGACGTCCGGCATCATCCCGTTCATCCGCGTGATGGACTCCCTCACCCTCGCCATTTCCCAAGGCTCGCTGCGCCGCGGATCGGCCGCGATCTACCTGCCGATCTGGCATCCGGAGATCGAGGAATTCATCGAAATCCGACGCCCGACCGGCGGCGACCCGAACCGCAAGGCGCTGAACCTCCACCACGGCGTGCTGGTCGACAACAAATTCATGCTCGCCGTCGAGAACGACGAGGAATACGCGTTACGCTCTCCCAAAGACAATTCGGTGGTGGCGAAGGTGAAAGCGCGCGACCTGTGGATCCGCCTGCTCACCGCCCGGATCGAAACCGGCGAGCCGTATATCGTTTATATCGACCATGTGAACGACCGCATTCCGGACCACCACAAGATGGCCGGCCTGAACGTCAAGATGTCCAACCTCTGCTCGGAAATCACGCTGCCCACGGGCCGCGACCATCTGGGCAACGACCGGACGGCCGTGTGCTGCCTGTCGTCCCTGAACCTGGAAACCTTCGACGAGTGGCAGGACCACCCGACGATGATCGAAGACGTGATGCGCTTCCTCGACAACGTGCTGACCGACTTTATCGAGAAGGCGCCTGATTCCATGAAGCGCGCCAAATACGCGGCAATGCGCGAGCGTTCCGTCGGCCTCGGCGTCATGGGCTTCCACTCCTTCCTGCAATCGAAAATGATTCCGATGGAAGGCGTGATGGCCAAAGTCTGGAACCGCCGCATGTTCCAGCACATCAAGCGCCAGGTGGACGATGCGAGCCGCCTGTTGGCGGAACAACGCGGCGCCTGCCCGGATGCCGCCGATTACGGCGTGATGGAGCGTTTCTCCAACAAAATGGCGATCGCGCCCACCGCGTCCATCTCCATCATCTGCGGCGGAGCCTCCCCCGGCATCGAGCCGAACGCCGCCAACGCCTACACGCACAAGACGCTCTCCGGCTCCTTCGCCGTCAAGAACGCGTATCTTGAAAAGCTGCTGGAAGAAAAGGGCCAGAACACCGAAGACGTGTGGTCCTCCATCTTCACCAACGAAGGATCGGTCCAGCACCTGGACTGTCTCTCGCCGGAAGAAAAGGACGTGTTCAAGACCGCGTTCGAAATCGACCAGCGCTGGCTGATCGAACACGCCGCCGACCGCACGCCGTTCGTGTGCCAGGCGCAATCGCTCAACGTCTTCCTGCCGGCCAACGTGCACAAGGCGGACCTGCACCGCATCCACTGGGACGCGTGGAAGAAGGGCGTGAAGTCGCTCTATTACTGCCGCTCCAAATCGATCCAGCGCGCGGAATCCAACGCCTCGTGGGTACGGTCCCGCGAAAGCAAGGGCCGCGAGCCGGAACTGACCGAACAGCCGGAGGCCAAAAAATACGAGGAATGCCTCGCCTGCCAATAATTTTGTACACTTTGTAAGATCCCAAATCCCCGCGCCCCCCGCGGGGATTTTTGGTACAAAGCAGGGTCAGAACCGCCATGGACAATGAAGCATGATTTATCTCGCAACGCCGTACACCCATAAACGTCTGGAAATACAAACAGCGCGGACCGAAGCGAATGTCCGCGCTGTGGAATATTTTTTAAAGAAAAATATTTATCTCTACAGCCCTATTGTCATGCCCGAAGCCGTATCAAACCTTGGTCAGCCTATCGACTGGGACGTGTGGATGAATTACGCCATAAGGACGATTGAAAAATTCGATCGGTTTATGATTTTCGAATTACCGGGCCATGAAGAATCGCGCGGCCTGGCATGGGAGCGGGATTATATCGCCAGAAACAAGTACAAGGCAGAAATACTGACCTGGGATGCTGCGAAAGAGTTTTTACCGGAGGGCCTGAAAGAAATTTTGTTGTCTTATCAGGATTAGCAAAACCCGGGAACCATTCTTAATCATGATGCGTTGGATAATTGACAGTATGAATGACGGAATGAAATAAGGCCGCCATTCAGTTTACAGTCCGGTTCACCCGGTCCTGTTGTGTCATTGGAGCCCCGTCCTGCCAAGCGCAGTGACGGGGTTCCTGTTTTTTGGCAACGCCGAGGAAACTTACCGCGCGCTTGCCCGTTTGCACTACAGAGGACAACAAGAAGGAGAGTGTGACATGAACCGTACCACCATTGCGCCCAGCACCGATACGACGGGCAGCGATTTTATCAAGATTCTGTTTGCGATCCTCCTGCCGCCGCTCGGCGTCGCCATGGAGGTCGGCCTGACCAAGCAATTCTGGATCAACGTGCTGCTCACGCTGCTGGGTTTCATTCCCGGCATCGTCCATGCCGTTTACATCATCGCCAGGCGATAAATATTTTTAAGACATTTTGCGTCAGAGCCCCGTATCCGCCTTCCCGGATGCGGGGCTTTTTCACGCGGGAAGAAAAATGGTTTCATGCGCGCCGGAACGAGCGGACCTGTTTGCCGTTGGCAAAATGCAACGGGAGTGTCTTTTCTTCGGACAAGGCTGAGATCATATCCCCGAACCTGATCCGGATCATGCCGGCGCAGGAAGTTGCATGCGGAGTCCCGTTTTTGCCTTTGGTAAAACGGGACTCTTTTTACTGGAAAGCGCGGACCAGCAGCATCAAAGCGCCGCCGAACATAAAGGTCAGCGGCAGGGTCAAAACCCAGGCCCAGAGAATATTGCCGACGATCCCCCAGCGCACGGCGGACAGGCGTTTCGTGGCGCCGACGCCGAGAATGGAAGAAGAGATTACCTGCGTCGTCGAAACCGGAATGCCGAGATGCGAGGCGCCCGTGATGATGACCGAGGCGGTGGTTTCGGCGGCGAAGCCGTGGATCGGTTGCAGCGTGATCATCTTCGTGCCCAGCGTGCGGATAATGCGCCAGCCGCCCGACATCGTGCCGAGCGCCATGGCGATGGCGCAGGTCAGGATGACCCAAAGCGGCACCTCGAACGCCTCGCCGGGATAGGCGAGCACGAGGGCGAGCGCGATGATCCCCATCGATTTCTGCGCGTCGTTGTGGCCGTGGGAAAGCGCCATGAACCCGGCGGAGAGAATTTGCAGGCGGCCGAAGCGGCGGTTGATCTTGGGCAGTTTCTTGCGCCAGACCAGCCATGTCAGCAGCGTCATGAAAGCAAAACCGAGCACGACGCCCATCAGCGGCGAGGTGACCATTGGCAGCACGACTTTTTGAAAGATCGCATCCAGATGAATATTATCAAGCCCGGCTGTGCCGGAAAAAAACGTCGCGCCGAGCAGCGAGCCGATCAGCGCATGGGAAGAGCTGGTCGGAAGCCCCTTCCACCATGTGATGAGGTTCCAGACGATGGCGGCGATGATCGTGCACAAAACCGTAATCATGGTGATGCTTTGGGCATCCACCAGCCCCTTGCCGATGGTGGCGGCGACCTCCGTCCCCATCAGCGCGCCAGCGAAATTCAGCACGGCGCCGTAGACCACCGCCGTCACCGGGCGCATCACGCGCGTGGAAACAACGGTCGCGATGGCATTCGCGGCGTCATGGAAACCGTTGATGTAATCGAACACCAGCGTCAGGACAACGACGATGCACAGCAGCAGGAACGGGTCCATGTTACTATCCCTCCGTCATCCCGTTGGCGGCTGCGCAGCAGCCAGGCACGAGCGGGATCCAAAGCGTGAGCCGCTTTGCGGCCCGCATGACGGATCCCCGCCGTTTATGTCCTCCTGCGGAGGACCGCGGGGATGACGTGATATGGAGTGAACGCATCGCCATCATGATCAGCTGTGTTTCAGGACGATCTGCAGCGCGACGGCGGACGCATCGCGGTAACGGTCCAGGACCCTTTCCAGCATGTCGTAAATATCCTTGCGCAGGATCAGGGTGCGGGCGTCTTCGGTTTCGCGGAACAATTTTTTCAAAAGTTCGCCAAGGACATCGTCCCCGCGCGTTTCAAGATCATGCAGTTCATCGACCTTGGCGACAATGGCTTTTTCCCCGCCCTTTTTCGTCAGCGCCTCGACAATCTCCTCCATCGCCGCGGCTTCCTGCACGATCAAATCCACCTGGCGGGAAAAATCGCCGCCGTCGCTTTGCAAATCGTGCAGTTCAAACCGCTCGCGAATCTTGTCGATGGTTTTGGAAATTTTATAAAGATGCGTGGAAAATTCCTGGAGGTCTTCGCGGTCAAAGGGCGTGACAAAAGACAGCGAGATTTCGCGCGTCATGGTCGCGGACAGGCTTTTCGCCTCTGCCTTGCAGGCGGCGATTTTCCGGCCGATGGATTCGCGGGCCGGGCCGACGGGCTCTTTCGTGAATTGCTGCAGCAATTCCGTCCCCGTCTTTGCCTGCGCCGACATGGCCCGCAGCAGCACGTAAAACTTGTCTTCGCTTGGCAGCAGTTTCGTAAGAAAATTCATGCTCGATCCCCGGCTCTGGTGTGTTCCGCAGTTCTACACAATCAGGCGGGCGGGAAAAAGAGCTTTCTAAAGGCCCGGCGAGGGCGGATTTCCGGAAACCGGCGAGGAAGGCATTTTCGCCCGCACCTGCGCCAGCGCATCGCATAATTCCTGCAAGACCCCGTTGCCGGGCAAAACCGGGCGCAGTTCCTCCAGCAAGGCGAGACGCGCCAGCGTGACCGGTTCATATCCTTGGAAAAGCCTTGCGGTTTCAGGCCCGGATTCGGGATCAACCGACCCGGTTTTCATCGCCATGTAATCCATCATCGCGTCGATCGATAGCCGGTTGAGTTTTGCCGACAGGTCCGGATGGCCGCGCACCGCCAGTTCGGCTTCCATGTCGTCTATTTCAGGCCCCTGAAACAGTTCGAGAAAATCATGCAGATCATTTGCGTTCGGCATGGTTTAACTATACAGGCGTCCTGTAAGTTTTTGGTGAATTTTTTGTCGATCATGGCTGGACAAAAAACACCATATTTTGTATTGTTCAAATGAAAAGTACGCTAAATATAGATACTTGAGCAATTTCAAGCCTCTATCCCGCCTGGCGTGCTTTCAGCCCGGAATATGGAATCAGAATCTGTGGAAGACTCCGCAAAATGACTCGGATTCGTACGCGGGCGCACTAGAGTC
>JBDHTU010000115.1:0-5663 GCA_039808805.1 Micavibrio sp. | reverse complement strand
TTTTATAAAAAACCTCTGTGATCTTCTTATAACTCTGTGTCCTCTGTGGTAAAAAAATTCTCTACAAAATGCCCATTCCGCCCCGGCGCTGGATTTGGGGCTGGATATGAGCGAAGCCGCGGGTTTGTAAAAATTAACCACAGAGTTCACGAAGCAAAGAGGAGATCACGGAGATTTTATAAAAAACCTCTGTGATCTTCTTATAACTCTGTGTCCTCTGTGGTAAAAAAATTCTCTACAAAATGCCCATTTCAAAAAAGGCAATGTGCACGGCGGCGAACAGGTAATACCCGCCCAATTGATAGGATGTATCGATCGCCATCGCTTCGAACGGGTAGCCGGTGTACAGCGAGCTCATCAAGGTCGGCGGCATGGAGAACGCAACCCATAGCAGGCAGGACAGCAGGAAGAATTCCGCCGGGCGGTCAACGCCCAGAAATTGCGCCAGAAACGCATAAAAGCAGGCGGAGAGCATCCACAAAAAGAACGAGGCGATATAGGGCAGCGGCGAGGCCTTTCCATCGCCCGCCGGGACGCCGCGCAATTCTTTCCAGCGACCGCCAAGAATTTTTGGATGATACCAGACAAGGCCCAGCAGGAACGCAAGGACGCCGGACAAGGTAAACGCCAGAAAGTTAATATCGATATCGTTGAGCATTTTGAATCCCTACAGACGAAAAAACAATTCAACCATGGTAAAGTGATTTGCCCGTTCTTCCAAGCCCTTAGCCGCCCATACCGGATTTCATGGACTTTGGGCCCGATTTTTTGTATGCTTGGCACAAAGAAGTTATAAAAAACGACCACAGGGAGTTAAAATGAAGGGGTTCCTCCGGGAAGCGTTCGCGCTTGCCTGCAATGCCGTCCAATCCATCGAAAACGCTTATGACCGCTGCAACGTCTTCCTGTGGCGGGCGCTCATGGACGATGATTTTCTCAGCATCGACAAACACGCCTTCGAATCGCCTTTTGTTCGCAAGATCGCAGGGTTCTGTGACACTGGCATCGGAAAATTGCGCGAGAATGCCTATGATTTGAGCATTGGCGGCCGCGGCGGCGACCTCTACCCCAAGCCGAGCAACAGCGGCAGCATGATCAAAGCGCTGGCGAGCGTGTTGACGGCGGCAAGCAAGACCGGACTGGGCAATCCTGCAACCGTGACGGCCAGCGTGATCGTCGCAGGTGTAGCGGCGTTTGCCTATGCCAACGGGTCGGCACACGCCATGCCGGACGCCATAGCGACATGGCAGACATCGCGCACGGCCGCGCCGGACGGCCCGCGGCTCTAGGCCTTGCGTTCGACCATCAGTTTTTTGATTTCGGCGATCGCCTTCGCCGGGTTCAGGCCTTTCGGGCAGGCTTCCGTGCAGTTCATGATCGTGTGGCAGCGGTAAAGCTTGAACGGGTCTTCCAGTTGATCCAGACGCTCCCCGGTCGCATCGTCGCGGGAATCCGCAATCCAGCGCCAGGCGTTGAGCAGGATGGCGGGGCCGAGGAATTTTTCCGCGTTCCACCAGTAGCTGGGGCACGAGGTAGAGCAGCAGAAGCACAGGATGCAGGCGGCAGGACCGCGCCCGTCATGGCCGTTCAGCCTGTCCGCGTCTTCGGCGGATTGCAGGCGCTCGCGGCTGGGGTTCGGGGTGTCGGTCTTCAGCCACGGTTCGATCGCATTGTACTGCGCGTAGACATGCTTCAAATCCGGCACGAGGTCTTTCACCACCGGCATATGCGGCAGCGGCGTGACCTTGATATCGCCGGAATGTTTGTCGATGGCTTCGAGACACGCCAAACGGTTGCGCCCGCCGATGTTCATGGCGCAGGACCCGCAGATCCCTTCGCGGCAGGAACGGCGGAAAGACAGAGAAGAGTCAACGTCATCCTTGATATGGATCAGCGCGTCCAGAACCATCGGCCCGCAATTGTCGAGGTCGATGGTGATTTCATCCATCTGCGGATTTTCGCCCGTGGCCGGGTCATAGCGGTAAATCTGGAATTTCTTCGTGCGGCGCGCGTCCTTGCCGGCGGCATCGACTTTTTTGCCCGGTTTGATCTTCGAATTTTTGGGAAGCGTGAATTCAGCCATGATGAAAAGCCTTTAACTCCTGTTATTCCAATTCGGGCTTTGGTTTCGCCCGTTCGATGCGGTCCAGCCGCGCCTGTTCCTGTTCAAGCAGCAGGCGTCTCATCTCCGGCTCGCTCGCGCGGGAGAGTTCATAAGAATCCAGAACGATATCCTCCAGCGGCAGAGAGGGAAGATCCCCCGACAGCGCGGCGTTCGCGAAGCGGAAAGACGCAGGGGGCAGATGCGCCTTGCGGCGCCGGGGCGTGTGGTCGTCATCAATGCGCTCATCCGCATCGCCCGCGCCGAACCGGTCCTCCGGATGAATTTTCAAATCCATTTTCATCGCTGCGGGCCTTTTGGAAGCCGCATCACGGCGCACAGCCAGCACACGGATATCCGCATCCCACCATTGGCCGTTGTGCCGCAGATCTTCCAGATCGACCACGAGAGAAGGATACTTGACGATCACGCGCGCCGCCTGCACGAGCGCTTCCTTCACCGCCCCTTCGGCGGTTTGCGCATGCCCGCGGTAAAATACGGCCTGTACCATCGCGTTTAATACACCCTCTTTTTCGGTGGAATGACCTCAACGTCATTGGTGAGCGTGCGCATGATGACGGGGCGGTAATCGATGGTCGTCTTGCCCTTTTCATCGACGCGGATGGCGGTGTGTTTCATCCATTCTTCGTCATGACGGTCCGGGAAATCCTCACGCGCGTGCGCGCCGCGGGATTCTTTCCGGTTCACACCGGAATAAAGCGTGGCGACGGCCTGGCCCAGAAGATTGTCCAGTTCCAGCGTTTCGACGAGGTCCGTGTTGAAGATCATCGTGCGGTCGGTGATGCCGAGATCGGCCTTCTTGTCGAACGTCTTGGTAATCAGGTCGCAGCCTTCCTGCAGCGTTTCGCCCGTGCGGAACACGGCGGCATGGTTTTGCATGGTCTTCTGCATTTCGCGGCGCAGTTCGGACGTGCGGACCGGACCCTTGGCATTGCGGATAGCATCAAGGCGTGCAATGGCGCCCTCACCCGCATTCTTGAGCGTCTTGTGCGGCGCGCCGGGGAACACGGTCTGCGCGGCGCGGATGGCGGCGGCGCGGCCGAACACGACGAGATCGAGCAACGAGTTGGAACCGAGGCGGTTCGCGCCGTGGACGGACACGCAGGCCGCCTCGCCGATCGCCATCAGGCCCGGCACGACCTTGTTCGGGTCCGTTGCCGTAGGATTCAGAACTTCGGTGTTCACGTTGGTCGGGATGCCGCCCATGTTGTAGTGAACGGTGGGGAGAACCGGGATCGGCTCCCGCGTCACATCGACGCCCGCGAAGATGCGCGCGGACTCTGCAATCCCCGGCAGGCGCGAATGAATGATGTCCGGCGCGAGGTGCATCAGGTTCAAATGGATGTGGTCTTTGTTCTTGCCGACGCCGCGGCCTTCGCGGATTTCGATCGTCATAGACCGGGAGACGACATCGCGCGAGGCGAGGTCTTTCGCGGACGGCGCATAACGTTCCATGAAACGTTCGCCTTCGGAGTTGGTGAGGTAGCCGCCTTCGCCGCGCACGCCTTCGGTGATGAGGCAACCTGCGCCGTAAATCCCGGTCGGGTGGAATTGGACGAATTCCATATCTTGCAGCGGCAGTCCGGCACGCAGCACCATGCCGCCGCCGTCGCCCGTGCAGGTGTGCGCGGAGGTGCAGGAGAAATAGGCGCGGCCGTAACCGCCGGTGGCCAGAATGGTTTGATGCGCGCGGAAACGGTGGATCGTCCCGTCATCAAGATTCCAGGCCATGACGCCGAGGCATTCGCCCTCCTCCCCCATGATCAAATCCAGCGCGAAATATTCAATGAAGAATTCAGCCTTATGTTTCAACGCCTGTTGGTAGAGCGTATGCAGGATGGCGTGGCCCGTACGGTCGGCAGCGGCGCAAGTCCTTTGCGCCGTTCCCTTACCGTAGTGCGTCGTCATACCCCCGAAGGGCCTTTGGTAAATCTTGCCGTCTTCCGTGCGGGAAAACGGAACGCCGTAATGCTCCAGTTCGATGATCGCGGGGATCGCTTCGCGCGTCATATATTCGATCGCGTCCTGATCGCCCAGCCAGTCGCCGCCCTTGATGGTGTCATAAAAGTGGAAGCGCCAGTCGTCTTCGCCCATGTTGCCGAGCGCGGCGGAAATGCCGCCCTGCGCCGCCACGGTGTGGGAGCGCGTCGGGAACACCTTGGAGATCAGCGCCGTCTTCAGGCCCTTTTCCGCGCAACCGAACCCGGCCCGCAAGCCCGCCCCGCCCGCGCCGACGACGACGACGTCATATTCGTGATCGATGATTTTGTAGTTAGCGCTCATAACCCTTTACCACCTTTACCAGTCCATACAAACCAGTGGCCCCTATCGCCACAGACGGAACTACCAACAAACCGTCGAGAACCCTTAAAGGAACACTTGCCGCGCCATTCATGGCAGCATCATAAAAGGCATCGGTCATTTTCACACCAACGGTTACGCACAAAGCAGCCTGTGCAGCAAAAACGGCTTTTGGTCTATTTATCATCACAGCGCCATCTTCAAAATGGAAAACACCGCCGCGACCGCCGCGACGCCGAACAGGATTTTCACGCCGGCGATCATCAGCAGTTTTTTGGCATGAGAGGCAACGTAATCTTCGATCACCACCTGCAAGCCCGCCGCACCGTGATAGCAGGAGGCGAGAATAAAGACGAGCATGCCGATGGCATTCAGCGGGTTCTGAAACCAGACGATGAATTGCTCATACCCGGCGGCGCGCAAATTGATGACGGACCAGACGACCCAGAGCGTGAAGGGGATCAGCAGCGCGCCGGTGATACGCTCCAGCAGCCAGTGATGAACGCCTTCGCTGGCGCTGCCCAGCCCCTTGGCGCGGGCGAGCGGGGAGACGAATTTGTCGTTTTTCATCGATGACATTCTCAATACCCCATCGCCAGATACCATGTGCCCGCCGTCAGCGCGGCCGTCGCCAGAAGAACGACCCAGCCCGCGGCGATGGCCTTTTCCTGATCCAGCAGGTGAACCGTGTCCCAGATCAGGTGGCGGATGCCGTTGCACAGGTGATAGTACAGCGCGGCGGACCACGCGATAAAGAACCACAGGCCGTATTCAAGGCGCGCATAGGCCACGATCACATTGTAATAGTCCTGACCCATCACGGCGGCGACAAGAAACGCGACGATGAGCAGCAGGCCGCCCGCAAGGATCACGCCCGTGATCCGGTGCGAGATGGACATCAGCGCCGTCATCGGCAGCTTGTACACCTGCAAGTGCGGGGAGAGCGGACGCTCCATGATTTTTTGGGTATCGGACATGAGGGAAATCCCGGATAGTTGCAACGCCGCCAATAATAAGACTCCGGCGCGCGCTTTCCAACCCCTATTTCCTGTTTTTGTCATTTCGACCGAAGCGCTGCAAACTGCAGCGTGCAGCGGAGAAATCTCTTGAGATCCCTCGGCTTCGCTCGGGATGACGTGTGTGAAATGTTTGGAATAACCAACAGATGAAAACGATTCTTAACTGCGGAAAAATCAGGCGGGCTGAAAGCTCAGCGATGCGCCGTTGATCATGTAACGCC
>JBDHTU010000114.1:0-5709 GCA_039808805.1 Micavibrio sp. | reverse complement strand
CAGTTCTTCCGCGAAACGGTAGGTTTCCGGAAACAGGTAGCCCGTATCCACGAACACGACCGGGATGCCGGGAATGATTTTGGTCACACGGTGCAGCATGACGGCCGCCTGCGCGCCAAAACTGGTGGACAGGACGAGGCCATCGCCGTGGCGCGCATGGGCGGCGCGAATGATGTCTTCGGGTGTGCGAACCGCGACATGATCTGCGGCGGCATTCAAGGCAGAGGAAAAACTCATAAAAATATCCTTCGAAAATCAGGGCCCGTCCACGGACAGGCGAGAAAAGAAACGGCAATGAAAATGGGAAAAATGGGTGTAATGCGCTAAGCGCAACACATAAGGGACAGGGCGGAAGCTTTGAAAAGCAGTGTCATGAATATCAACATGGGGGCTTTTTTGCATTGCGTCAATATCCCTCTGGTTTTTTACGGCCGTTTTTGTACGCTTGTCCGGCCATGAGAGAAAAATTGTTCCCGAGGGAAATTATGACCCTGCCCGTGCTGGTCGCGGCGCTGGGCTATTTCATCGACGTCTACGACATCTGGATTTTCGGCGCGAACCGCGTCGCCTCCCTCACCGACATCGGCGTTGCGCCGGAAGACATGCTCGATACCGGCGTGCTGCTGCTCAATTTGCAAATGGCGGGATTGTTCATCGGCGGGCTGTTCTTCGGCATCCTCGGCGATAAATACGGGCGGACGAAGATGATGTTCGTCTCCATCCTCACCTATTCCATGGCGACACTGCTCAACGGGCTTGTCCATTCGGTGGAAGCCTATGCCGTGTTCCGCTTCGTCGCCGGGTTCGGTCTTGCAGGGGAACTGGGCCTTGCCGTCACGCTGATTTCCGAAAGCCTGCCGAAGGAAAAGCGCGGCTACGGCACCGGCATCATCGTCGGTTTCGGCGTGTTCGGCGCGCTCGCCGCCGCCTTGCTCGCCCATATCGTGCCGTGGCGTATGAGTTTTATCATCGGCGGCGTTGCGGGGCTTGCGCTTCTCGTCTTCCGGATCAGAGTGCATGAATCGACTTTGTTCGAAGAAGCCAAAAGCGCCGTGGGGCGCGGCAGCCTGCGCCTGATCGCGGGCAGCCGCCAGCGCCTCCTCAAATTCCTGTACTGCGTGTTCATGGTGCTGCCGATCTGGTACGCCTCCGCCGTGCTCGTCACGTTCGGACCGGAGCTGATCAACGCCGAATACGGCTATACCATCGCGGCCGCCAGCATCATGGTGTGGTTCAACCTGTTCCTCGCCCTGTCGGATTTTGCCAGCGCATGGATCAGCCAGTGGGTCAAAAGCCGCAAGAAAGTGCTGTTCGGGTTTATCGCCTTCGGTTTCGTGATGACGGCGGTGCTGCTGCTTTCCCCTGTGCCGTTATCGCTGCCGATGATCATCGCGCTGTATATCGGTGTTGCCATCGGCGGCGGGTGCTGGGTTTTGGGCATCACCACGGCGGCGGAAAGCTTCGGCACCAACCTGCGCGCGACCGTCACGACCATGGTGCCCAACTTTTCCCGCGCCGCGACGATCCCCATGACGCTCGGCCTCGCCGCCCTGAAAGACCATATGAGCCTCGGCCATGCCACCATGGCGGTCGGGGCCGTGGTTTTCACCCTCGCCCTGCTCGGCGCGGTTTTGATTCCCGAAACGCATGGCAAGGACCTGGAATTCGTAGAAGAATAACGTTTCGAAAGAAACGCGGATTACATGGCCGCCAAAGCGGGTGCTATCTGAGGAGGGACACGGGCCGGTGCGGACGAAGGCGTCATCAGAGGCATAATTACGGCGCGAATTTTTTTGATAGCCGCGGTTTCAGTCATACGGCGCGGCCCCGCATCGAGAGAATCCCCCATCCCCTGTATCCGCCTGCCCATGCCGGGAAAGCCGTATTGTTTCAATCCCGTTGCGACATCGGCCAGCACGGCGGGAAGAACGCTGTATCCTGCGCGTACGAAATCCTCATCCGGCTCTTCATCCGCGTGTTTGGCGATCTTAAACGCATGGTTGACCAGCTGCGCCGTTTCAAGCGCGGGCAACCCCTCTTTTTTGGCGCCGTCCAGAATTGCGGCGGCGTCTTTACGGGCCAGAGCGATAATGCTTTCTTTATCGGGATTGCTGTCCCCTGCCTGATAATTCCGGATTTCGAGCAGGCCGCGCACCGCCGCCTGTCCTTCCAGGATGACGTTGTCTATACCGACCAGATCATCCGGCATAAACCCCCAGCGTCTGACAAGCCGGAAAAACAGGAATTCGTCATGGGTTTGGGGACGGGTCGAAAGCCTGTCGGCGACATCGACGTGCGGCACGGGTTTGCTTAAAGTTTCTTTGGCGAACGCGTCGAATTTTTCCAGGGGCTCCATATTGGCCAGAATGGTTTTCGCCGGAATTTTATGTTCTTCCAGCATGGCGAAAATCTGCTTCTGGCGCCCCAGGACCGGCGAAGGGTCGATCCCGGTCATGGCTTCGTAAATCATGCCGGCGGGCTTTTGAAACAACCCTTCTATCTGCTCACGCGTCGATGTTTCCATCAGGCCGCGAAAAACCGGATCCGCGCCCATGCCCGGCGCGCCGGCCCGAGGAAGATCAATGAAATTATCCGGACCCGCATGGATTGTCCAGGCACGGCTGGTATTTTCGGTTTCCTCGATATAGCTTATGCCGTGACTGTTCTGCAGCCGGGACAGCCGTTCCAGACCGGTGAATATATCAGGCGCGGACGCGTAAGACTCCAGCCCCACCGTGGTCATGACGAAGCCGCCGCCGTCGATCTTGTCCCGCTTGTGCGGCAGGTCCGCCAGAAGCATGCCGGGACGGATTTTTGAATCGGTCTCCACATCATTTTCCGCTGCAAAATCACCAACGGATTTATGCAGCATTTCCCGGTTCAACACTTCGTAAAGCTGCTTTTTCACGGCCGCAGCCCTGGTCCCGTCATCGTTGTTGATGATAAGATCGAAAGTCCCGCCCTCGCGTTTATAAAGCGCATAATCGGAAGCGGTGATTCCGTTTTTCCCGAGCGTATCGGCAAGCATATCTTCAAACGGCCGAAGGATGGTCCGGTCAACATTGTCATTGCCCAGAAGCGAGTTGAAACCGCCAAGATTATACAGGGAAAAACGCGTAAGAGTCGCGGGGCGGCCGGCCAGATTCGACAAAGTCTCCATCTCGGCGCGCCGGTCCAGCACGGATTCGTTCGAGGGGACAAAGGTAAATCCCGCGGGAAGCGTGTGAACAATCGCCTCCTGCCCCACTTTATGCCGCCTTAGAGCCTCATGTATTTTTTCCCAGGAGTGATCGTTCAAATAATACGCTACGGGTTTCCTGTCGGCTGCGCCGGGCGCTTGGGCACGCAGCTTTTCAACCTCGCCATTCAGAACGGTTTTGGCGGCGGCCAGGCTTTCCGGACTTTTTCTTATATCGCAAAAACTCGCGCTCAACCCCGTCCCGGTTACCGTGTCAAGGCGTGGGTGGGCCAGGTTCGAAAGCCCTGCTTTTTTTACGCGCCAGCGCACGATTTTTTCCGCACGCTCCAGCGCGTCGCGGATTTTGTCATCCGTCAGATCCGCGCCCTGGACGATCCACGCCATGCCGTCGCCGTGGACTTTGAATCCCGCCAGCGCTGCAGGGTCCGTTTTCTTCAACATATTTTGATGCACGGCCGCGACCATGGCCATCATGCGGTTGCCCTGCGCCCGGTTCGCGGTGTCATTCACGCCGGTCATATTCGTCATATCGCCAACGATCAGGAAGGATGGAACATCCGGGTTTTTGCGGGACGCATCATAAAGCTGCTCTAGGAGAGCGTCGTGCGCATAAAGGCCCGTGACCGGATCGACATAATTGCCCAGCCCCGTTGCCCGGTCTCCGAATTGCGTATGCAGGTTCGGCATCATATGGTGCACCGTATCCTATCAAATTTAACATAACATTAATCATGGTTTAGAGACAATCGGTTGGTAGGAAACCTAGTCAAACGGCCATGTTTTATACCGGGGACTCTTGGCGGAATGCATTGAAAATCCCTGTTAACGATCCGATTTTTCTGGTGTTGGGCCAGGTTTCCCTGTATCAGGTGCGCCATGGAAAGCACCTTTAAATACTTTCTGCGCCAGTTTCGCATAGAGCCCCCCGACGCGGTGTAGTTCTATCCCCTTCATCCTTGCCTCAGGCGGATGACAAAATTCATCATAACTTATTGATATACAAAGAAAGACAGCCACATGGCCGCCACAGACCCGAATAAAATCCGCAATATCGCGATCATCGCGCACGTTGACCATGGTAAAACCACCCTCGTCGACAATATCCTGAAACAATCCGGCTCCTTCCGCGAAAACCAGAACGTGGAAGAGCGCGTCATGGACTCCGGCGACCTTGAAAAAGAGCGCGGGATCACCATTCTGGCCAAATGCACGGCCATCGACTGGGACGGCGCCCGTATCAACGTGATCGACACGCCGGGCCACGCCGACTTTGGCGGTGAGGTTGAGCGTATTTTGACCATGTGCGACGGCGTTATCCTTTTGACTGACTCGGCCGAAGGCCCGCTGCCGCAGACGAAGTTCGTACTGGGCAAGGCGCTCAAACTCGGTATCCGCCCGATCGTCATGATCAACAAGGTCGACCGTGCCGACGCCCGCCCCGATGATGTCTTGAACGAGATTTTCGACCTGTTCGTATCGCTTGACGCCTCTGATGAGCAATTGGACTTCCCCGTCCTGTATGCTTCGGGCCGCGACGGATGGTGCGCGCCGAGCCTGGATGCCCCGCGCGAAAACCTGCACCCGCTGCTGGATCTCGTCATGAGCCATGTTCCGGCCCCGAAAGTTGACCCGGATGCGCCCTTCACGATGCTGGCCACCCTGCTTTCTTCCGACCCGTTCCTGGGACGCGTTCTGACCGGCAAGGTCTACACGGGCCGCCCGAAGGTGAACATGGCTGTGAAATCCATCTCTCTCGACGGCAAGACGGTGGAAAACTTCCGCCTGACCAAACTCTTCGCCTATCGCGGCATCGAACGCGTTCCGGTGGAAGAAGCCGTTGCGGGCGATATCATCGTGGTGGCCGGCATGTCCAAGACATCCGTGGCTGACACGATCTGCGACCCCGCCGTGACGGAGCCGGTAAAATCCCAGCCGATCGACCCGCCGACCATGGCCGTCACCATCACGGTCAACGATTCCCCGTATGCCGGGACGGAAGGCAAGAAGCTGACCTCCACCATGATCCGCGAGCGTCTTCTGGCCGAAGCCGAAACCAACGTCGCCATCAAAATCACGGAATCTTCAGGCCGCGACGCGTTCGACCTCGCCGGCCGCGGCGAATTGCAGCTCGGCGTTCTCATCGAAACGATGCGCCGCGAAGGGTTCGAACTTTCCGTGTCCCGCCCGCGCGTTCTTTTGAAAAAAGACGAGAACGGCAACGTGACAGAGCCGTATGAAGAAGTCATCTGCGATGTGGATGATGTCTATTCCGGATCGGTCGTTGAAAAAATGTCCCAACGCAAGGCGGAGCTTCGCGATATGCGCCCGTCGGGCGCCGGCAAGACCCGCATTACGTTTCTCGCCCCTTCGCGCGGATTGATCGGATACCAGTCGCAGTTCCTGACCGATACGCGCGGCACGGGGTTGATGAACCGCCTGTTCCATTCTTACGGTCCGTTCAAGGGCGAAATTGCGGCCCGCCGCAACGGCGCCCTGATTTCCACCGACAA
>JBDHTU010000113.1:0-5756 GCA_039808805.1 Micavibrio sp. | reverse complement strand
CGCGCGTGTGGTGCGGTTGATCCGTCCCGCTGTTGCGGCCCCGGAATAAAGAAAACCCCGCCGGTGGCGGGGTTTTTCGTGGGAGGATTCTTATCAACCGTGTTGGAATACCATTTCCTGAATCGGCCGGGTGTCCGGGGCGGGAGCGCGTTCCGGTGGCGTCGCACCTGCTGCCGCGGTATCGTAAGTGCCGCCAAGGCGTCCATTCTCACCCATACGAACGTTGTTGCCAAAAGAATTAGCGGCAATGTCCGTGTTGCCGGTGCCGGCCTGTTCACGCTGAGAAATCAGGTCGCGGTTGGCGGCATCGGCATTGCCGGACAGGGCATCGAAATAATCCTTGGCTCTGCCGCCTGCATGAACGCTTTCACCCCATTCGATAGCGTTTGCAATATGACCGCCATATCCAACGTCTTCTCCATGAATCGGGCCAAGGGCAACGCCGAACATCGTGCTGGCTGCGTCAATCATCGGCTGCATTGCTTCGCGTTGTTCCGGACCCGTGGCGAACATATCCGCCATCTGGTTCATCGTGCCCATAGGATCGCGCAGGAAATTTTTCAACATGCCAAGGATATCTTGCATGTCCATGGCCGCCATGGGGTTAAAGCCCATATCGCCGAGCTGCGCCATCTGCTGCTGGCGGGTGCCTTCCATGAAGCGTTTCAAATCTGAGAATTCGTATTCTTCGTCAGCGACCTTATCCAGAACGAAGCCCAGCGCCTTGCGGGCTTTTGGATCTTTCAGGGCGGCAGCGATATCTTCCGGCTTCGTCTGGCCGTTGCCGCCATCGACCAGTTCTGCAAAGCCGTCCAGCATCGTCGGGTCTTTGACGAGGGCGTTTTTGAGAGAACCGCTTAACGGTCCATCTTCTTTGATTCTATCCATCACGCTTTTCCATTCGGGGCGGACTTCGGCAAAAGCGTCAATGATCTGGTCAGGTGTGCGGGCGGCGATAATCTCCTGAGGGCTACTGGTCAGGCCTTCCCACCAGCCGACATTCAAGGCGGTAGCGAATTGACGTTGCAGATCGCCTTTTTCAGGGGCGGCGGCTTGCGCGTCTGTGCCTCGCCATGTATTCATTCCAGCTTGGAATGCTGCTGCTTGAGCGTCTGCGTCTGTGCCTGAACCCATGTTCCACCTCTTCAACTATGTCCCCATTCTACAAAATCGCGGGAAGAGATTGCAAATTTGCGAAAGGGAAGAGTGATTTCATCATATAGAGCAAAGGTTTAAGGGCGGTTAAACCTCGCGCATAAAAAGCAGGGAATCGCATGCGGGTTATATTTTTCAGGCTTTTGGGTGCATCTCCCAATAAAAAAGGCCGCTAAATGCGGCCTTTTTGGAATTACATTAGCCTGTGAATGCAAGCTCTTGAGGCTTTGGGGCGGTGGTAAGGTTTGCAGCCGGAGCGTGATTGAGGTTGTCTGCTTTAGGTGCGCCTTCGGCTTCAGAATTGAAAACATTAAAAAGTTTTTCTCCTGCCCATGAACCACCTACTGAACCCGCAATGCCTCCGACAACACCGCCGACAACACCGCCGATAGCTGTTCCAACAAGCGGAACAACGCTTCCTACTGTTGCACCGGCTGCCGCCCCAACGGCTGCGCCGCCTGCGAATCCGGCAAGCCCGCCGGCATCCTGAGCAGCAGAAAGCTCTGCGCCTTCTATGTCGCCCTGGCGCGCTTTGTTCGCAGCATCAGCGAACGGGACGGCCGTTGTAATGGCAACTTCCGAGGCTTCTGCGGCGGAGCTCCCATTGAATGTCGAATAAAGGAATGTCCCCGCGCCGACTGCGCCCATGACAGCAAGGTTGCCTTTTACGCCGCCCATTTTGAAGCCTTTGCCTTTTGCGGCGGCTTCGGCAACATCATCGGCAGCATGGATTCCGGGAGCGTCAACACTGGGTGTGCTATCTCCAATACCTTTTAAGAATTTATGAGTCTTGTAACCAGCCGCTGAAACACCGGCAATTCCAGCCGCACCAGCAGCGAGTGTCGCCGCATCCGATCTATCAAGGCCAGAATTTGGAGATGCTCCAGTATCTGTGCCACTTGCTGCTGGATCAAATTTTCCATCAGCATCTTCAGGCATCTGATCATTTTCAGAAAAAAGATCTTTGGCTTGGATTTTGCCTGAGAAAAGAGGCCCCAAATTTTGAAAAAGAACGGCGAGCATACGCAGGCCCTCACCAAGGCGCGTAAAGAAACCCCGAACGTCAGTGGTAGCATCGGCTTTTTTGCCGGTTTCCATGACGTTTTCGAGGGCGTCATAAACGACTGAATCTTTGCCGCTGAGCGCCGAACTAATGGTTGCGCCCGTACCGACGGCTGCAGTTGCAACAGGAACGCCGACAGCAGCAGCGATACCCAGACGTTTTGCCAGGGATCCCTTCATGTCTTCAGCAGTTTTACCAGCACTCTCAAGCAGAATATGGCGTTCAGAATCATTAGGGATGCGGCCATGCAACTTTTGGAAGTCATCAAGAGAACTGCGATAAATAGCCTTAGCACTTTTGTTCAGGCCTGCTTCACCAGCCTTTGTGATGCTGTCAGATGCGCCTCTTAAAGTGCTCCAAAGCCTGCTTCCCAAGCCGAGCAATCCTTGTGAGGTAAAAAATTTCTTCATCTTCCAACTCCTCTACCGCTTCTTCGTCTAATTACATATAGCGGTCGTGTGTTAACTTACCCCTAAAATAGCAAAACGAATGTGCCATTCTCAAATCAAGTCAGATAAGTCATCTTTATCAGGGGGTTAGGCCGTTTCAACTATTCCGGCCAAACGGCGTAAATGCCGATTCTTCCCTGTTTTTCCGTGCCGGCCCGGTGTTTTTACGGGCTCTTCCAATAGTTCGTTTGCACGGTTTTTATTGTTCAAGCCGCTTTTCCGGCCTGTTTATTGCCCTTTCACTATAGCGCAAAACCCTGGAAAAGTCACGTTTTTGGGGGCCGTTCCCGGAGAAGGAGGGGTTTAAGGCTTGTGGATCCCCGCCGTGCGAGCGGGCTTCGCCCGCGCCGCGGGGATGACGGTTGAGGGTGCGGGGATGACAGGGTGGGCGGCGGGAGATCCCTCGGCTTCGCTCGGGATGACGGCGAAAAGGGGCGGGGATGACGGTTGGAAGTGCGGGGATGACGATTAGAGGGGGCGGGCAAAAAGCGGATTTAATGCCGGAAATGGCGCATGCCGGTAAAGACCATGGCGAGGCCTTTTTCGTCCGCCGCGGCGATGACATCGGCATCCTTGATGGACCCGCCCGGCTGAATCACCGCGGTCACGCCGGCCTCTGCCGCCGCGAGCATCCCGTCCGGGAAGGGGAAGAACGCATCCGAGGCCACGACCATCGGCGCGCCCGCCTTGGGCGACAGGCCGAATTCAGCCATGCGGAGCGCCGCGATACGCGAGCTGTCGAGCCGGTTCATCTGGCCCGCGCCGATCCCGGTGGTCACGCCGTTTTGGGCGTAGACGATGGCGTTGGATTTCACATGTTTGCAGACCTTGAAGGCGAAGAGCATGTCGGCGATCTCCGCCTCGCTCGGCGCGCGTTTTGTGACAACGTTCAGCATATCGCGCGTGACGATACCGTTGTCCGCCTCCTGTACCAGCAGGCCGCCCGCAACGGGTTTGTAATTCAGGCGCGCGGTTTTCGGGTCCGGCATGCCGCCGGTTTTGAGGACGCGCAGGTTTTTCTTGGTCGCCAGCACGGGCAGGGCGTCAGGCGCGATATCCGGCGCGATGATGACTTCGGAGAATATCTCAATAATTTTCGCCGCCGTGGCTGCATCGAGCGTGCGGTTCAGCGCGATGATGCCGCCGAACGCGGAGACGGGGTCGCAGGCCAGCGCCCTGGTATAGGCGTCCAGCATGGTTTCCGCCGTGGCGACGCCGCAGGGGTTGGCGTGCTTGATGATGGCGACGGCAGGCGCATCGAATTCAGCCACGAGTTCATAGGCCGCGTCGGTATCGTTGATGTTGTTGTACGACAGCTCTTTCCCCTGAAGGATCAGCGCCGTGGCGGCGCCGGGGCGATGTTCGTTCGTCGCATAGAGCGCCGCGCGCTGGTGCGGGTTTTCGCCGTAGCGCATCGCCTGGCGGAACGTGCCGGAAAACGCGATCTGGCGCGGGAAGTCTTTGTCATCCTGCGCGGCGAACCAGCCGGAGATGGCGGAATCATACGCCGCCGTATGTGCGTAAGCGCGGGCCGCGAGCTTCTTGCGCAGATCAAAAGACGTTGCGCCAGCATTGGCGTTCATTTCTTCCAGCACCGCGCCGTAATCCGCCGGGTCCGTCACGATGGCGACAAAGGCGTGGTTTTTGGCCGCGGAGCGCACCATGGCCGGGCCGCCGATATCGATGTTTTCGATGCAGGTATCGTAATCCGCGCCGGAGGCGACGGTTTTGACGAACGGGTAGAGGTTGACGACGACGAGGTCGATATCGCCGATGTCATGCGCTTCCTGTGCCTTTTTATGCTCCGCATTGTCGCGGACGGAGAGGATGCCGCCGTGGACCTTGGGGTGCAGCGTTTTCACGCGCCCGTCCATCATTTCCGGGAAGCCGGTGTGTTCGGACACTTCCTTCACGGCCAGACCCGCATCCTTGATGGCCTTATACGTCCCGCCGGTGGACAGGATTTCAACCCCGTATCCGGCCAATCCCTTGGCGAATTCGACCAATCCGGCCTTGTCGGACACGGAAATCAGGGCGCGTTTGATTTTAACAGGGGCGGGGGTTGTCATGGCAGTTTCTTTGCGGGCTGTGTTTGTCATGGGGTGACGTTATAAAGAAAAAGCCTGTTCGCGCAAGTTCGGCGAACTCTAATTTTTTGACATAATGTTAATTGTTTTAATATTATGGCCTCATGGTTCAAAGGCACAAATCTAATCCGACTTTTAACGCCAGCGCGGCTGGCGTCGATGGTCAGGCCGGTATGGCTTTGATGATCGATCTTCAGCTTGGTTGTGTCCAATATCTTGGACGGGACGAGGCAAAGGCCTATCTCGATCATATGGGCGAGGTATTGTTGGGGCTTCGCCAGAAAATGCCCGTTGCATGGGTGACGATTGGCGATGTGGAAAACGATCTGGTTCCTGTGGAAGAAAAGAATGCCTCCCCGCGCGATAAGGCGGAATGCGAAGCGCTCGGCTTTTTGGGTGATGGGAAAAACAGGGATTTGTTTGAGGATTTCCTTAGCAAACACGGCCCGCGAAAGGACGAGGTGGTTTTTCGCAAAAGAGGTTTCAGCGCGCTGAGTGATGATGAGCCTGCACTTAGAAACTATTTGAACGAGCAAAGGATAGACAAAATATCTATCTCTGGCGGCATGGCCGGATATTGTGTGGGTTCGACTGTCTGCGATGCCGTAAGGTCAGGGTGGGAAACAAAGGCTATGCCCGATACGATTATTGGCTGGCCTGGAGGGGAGCGGGCGGCGAATTACCTGCAAGAAGGTGCGACATGGTTGGGAGAAGACCATGCGAAGAGAATGAAAGAGATGTATGGCGACGTGATGGCGCGCGCAGACTTATCTTCGTCTGATTATGGCTTGGCAAAACGCGATATGGTTAACGGCACGAATCCCGCCGTGTCCAGGTTTGCACGATGATTAAATTTTAAAGCTTGCGCGGCTCGGCGGGCTGATGTATTTATTCTGGAAAATAAAACTTGGTAGGGGACAAAACTTATGGCATTCAGGCCAATCGCTAATGTGGCCGCCGGTTTGGCCGGCAAGGCAATGGAAGAAAAGGGCGGGAAAGAAA
>JBDHTU010000112.1:0-5893 GCA_039808805.1 Micavibrio sp. | reverse complement strand
ACATGTTCCTTGTTCCGGGAGGAAAACGAAGATCAGGTTTCGGCTTTCCTGTCCCGTCATCCTGATTACAAAATCCTGCCGCTGGCCGAGGCATGGGAAGGCGACCGGGGATCTATGCCCGGAACCGGCGATTTCATGCGGCTCACGCCCAGGACCCATGAGACAGACGGTTTTTTTGCCGCGATCTTTCAAAAACAATGATGTAAAGACCCATTGACAATGTTTCTAAATACCAACTATGTATGTAGATAGTTGGTATCAATCATGTATATGAGGAACGTATGATCATAAAATCTACCAAGGGTAAAACCCTCTATAAATCTTCACGGAAAAGCCTGAAGGCCGCGCTGGAGGACTGCGCGCGAAAAGGGATAGATATTTCGGGCGCGGATTTGAGGCGCGCCGTTCTTTCCGGTGCCCGGCTCGACGGGTTGATGGCGCAGGGCGCATGTTTCTGGGGGGCCGACTTGTCGGGAGCGGATCTTGCGGCATCGGATTTATCCGGCGCCGATCTGCGTGCCGTAAATCTGAAGGATTGCTGTCTGTCAGGCGGTTGCTTGAACGGTGCGGATTTGAGCGGCGCCTATTTCTCCCAAACCCTGTTCGACGGGGCGGTTCTTGAAAAATCTACCGTCACATGTCCAAGCTTTTGGAGTTGCGATCTTCATCTTGCGAAAAGTTTGAAAGGGTTGCGATATCGACATCTTGGGGAAAGCGAGGTGATTTTAAAGATTCCGCCGCTGGTCGTGCGGGACGCAACCCGGCGGATCGTTGCGGGGGCGGATTTTTGCCTGTGGGGGAATTTCATGGTCCGGGATGCCGCAGGGCCGCATGCTGAATGCGAATGATCCTATCCCCAAGATAGGACGCGCCAGCCCGGTTTTTTAAATCTTCTTTAAACCTTCTGCGTCAAAAAAGCCCCTGAACTTATAGTTGTGTAAGGAGTAAACTATGTTGAAATACCTGAAAAAACCAAAACCGTCTTTATATCCCACAGGACCGATGCAGATTTTCGATCTGCTTCTGCTTTCCCGCAAAGAAAAAGAATGCCGCCTTCGATGCCGCGCCGTAATGCGGGAACTCGGTATGTGGAAGCGCGCACAAAAAGTCGGTATAGCGTCCTCCTGCCTTTATCCGGACGTTGAGGAAATATTGCTGCGCCGCCGCGCGCAGGACGCCGTGATGCTTTACAGGATCGTCCGGCGTGACCGCATCCGGGCGTTCCGGGACTACATGGAAAAGTTGCCAGCGAGAAACAACAATTTTTTCGTTACGAAATAATTAGATACCAGGTTTGAAATTTTAAAGTGGGGACAAAATAATGATTATCTATCTGAAACTTGGAAAGGTTCGATCCATTTCTGTTGAGTGGAACAAGGACTTCGGGGTCATACCGTGCTACCGGAGAACAAGTTACCATTGCGAAACGATTGTAGATATGCCATATACTCAGCTCATATTGACATCGGGAAAATGGACACCACTCAGAAGGGCAGCCAATGACAAACAAAAAGATGAAAAAACTGCAGAATATTCTGGCGGAACTTATCTCGATAGATCCTGAATTTCCCATTCAATGGGTCACGGTGTTTGCCGAGATCGCTTCCGAAGAAGGCATTTCCTTAAAAGACGTTTCCGACCGTACGGGTATTTCCATGTCCGTTATGTCGCGCACGATCGGCGCGTTGTCCAATGCGCGCCGGATGGGCAAGCCTTACGGTCTGATTGTGGTTAAACACGCCAAGGACGATCGCCGCCGCAAGGAACTGTTTTTATCCGCCAAGGGAAAGAAACTTGTTTCTACGCTTGAAAAAGCGATCTGATCTTTCCTGATTTTCGGTAAAGGCTGGACAAATCCTGTCCGGCCTTTATTTTATGCGGAAAACAAGGCAGGGGTTTTGCAATGGTGCTGGCGGTTAGGCTTCATGAACATGGCGGCCCGGATGTGTTCCGGGCAGAAGATGTAAACGTGCCCGCGCCCGCTGCCGGGGAAGTACGTATCGCGCACAGCGCCATCGGCCTCAATTTTATCGATACCTATCATCGCAGCGGATTATACCCCATCTCCTTGCCCGGCATCGTCGGCACGGAAGGCGCGGGGGAGGTCGTGGCGGTTGGTGAAAATGTAACGTCGTTGAAGATCGGCGACAGGGTTGCCTATTCCTCCGCGCCGATCGGGTCTTATGTCGCGGAACGCGTTATGCCGGCGGACCGCCTTATCAAGCTTCCTGCCTTTCTGGGTGAACGCGATGCTGCTGCCGTTATGGTCAAAGGCATGACGGCGGAATTTTTGGTGCGACGGGCCTACCCGGTACAGCCGGGCAACACGGTTCTCGTGCATGCCGCCGCCGGCGGCGTCGGCTCCATTCTATGCCAGTGGGCCAGACATCTGGGCGCGACGGTTATCGCGACGGCGGGAAGCGATGAAAAATGCGCGCTTGCCCGGGATTACGGAGCCTCTCTGGCCGTCAATTACAGGACCGGGAATTTCAAAAACGCGGTCAAGGCGTTTACAGGCGGACGCGGCGTCGATGTCGTCTATGACGGCGTGGGTGCGGCGACGTTCATGGACTCTCTGGATTGCCTGCGCCCGCGCGGAATGATGATTTCGTTCGGCAATGCTTCCGGCCCGGTGCCGGATTTTCCGCCGCGTCTTCTCGTCGCGAAAGGATCGCTGTTTTTGCACCGCCCGTCGCTCTACCATTACACGGCAACGCGGGAAGATTACGAAGGCAGTGCAAATGCGTTGTTCGATGTCCTGGAAAAAGGCGCGGTCAGGATGCCGCAGGTTCAGGCCTATGCGCTCAGCGACGCTGCCAACGCGCACAAAGACCTCGAAGCCCGTAAAATTACGGGCTCCGCGGTCTTCCTGCCGGAATAAATTTTAATTTAAGCGGCGTTGCTGGCTTTGTACTTGGCGCGGGCCTGCTTGGCGGCGGCAACCATGTTGTCGAGCGCGGGCTTCACCTCAGCCCAGCCGCGGGTTTTCAGGCCGCAATCCGGGTTGACCCATATTTGACCCGGCGAAAGTACATTCACCGCCTTGTCCAGCAGCAGGGCCATTTCCTCGACGGAAGGAATGCGCGGTGAGTGAATGTCGTAAACGCCGGGGCCGATCTCATTCGGATATTTATAATCCCCGAACGCGGCCAGAAGTTCCATCTGCGAGCGGGACGTTTCGATGGAGATGACATCCGCATCCAGCGCGCCGATCGATTCAATGATATCGTTGAAATCGGCGTAGCACATATGCGTATGGATTTGCGTTGAATCCTCGACCCCGCTGGCTGACAGGCGGAAGGCTTCCACCGACCATTTCAGGTAGGCATCCCAGTCCGCACGGCGCAGGGGGAGACCTTCGCGCAGGGCGGGCTCGTCGATCTGGATGACCTTGATCCCGGCCTTTTCCAGATCGACCACTTCGTCGCGGATGGCAAGTGCAAGCTGTTTGGCGGTTTTTTCGCGGCTCTGGTCGTCACGCACGAAAGACCAGCACAGAATGGTGATAGGCCCGGTCAACATGCCTTTCATCGGACGGTTGGTCAGGCTTTGCGCATATTTGCTCCACTCCACCGTCATCGGGCGGGGGCGGGAGATATCGCCGTAAATGATCGGCGGCTTGACGTAGCGCGAACCGTAAGACTGTACCCAGCCGTTTTGCGAAAAGGCGTATCCGTCCAGTTGTTCGCCGAAATATTCGACCATGTCGTTGCGTTCCGGCTCGCCATGGACGAGGACATCGAGATCGGCTTCCTCCTGATAACGGACGACCGTTTCGATTTCTTTTTTCATCGCGGCGGTATAGGCGTCCTGATCCAGTTCGCCTTTTTTGAACGCCGCCCGCGCGGTGCGGATGTCGTTTGTCTGCGGGAAAGACCCGATGGTCGTCGTCGGGAACGCAGGCAGTTTTAAATCCGCCTGTTGCACCGTGCGGCGCACGGCGAACGGGCTTTTGCGTTTGGCCATGTCCGGCGTGATGGCGGCCATGCGCTTTTGCACCGCGTCGTTGTGGATACGCCTGGACGTTTTACGGGATTCCGCAACCTGGTCGGAGGCGATCAGCTGCGCCTCGATTGCGTGACGGCCAAGGTTCGCGCCCTTGGCCAGAACGGAGATTTCATCCAGTTTTTGTTTCGCATAGGCCATCCAGCTTTTGACTTCAGGGTCGAGCTTGGTTTCGGCCACAAGGTCGATCGGCGTGTGCAGGAGCGAGCAGCTTCCGGAAACCGAAACATGGTCCGGACCGAGCGCCGCTTTCGCCTTCTCCAGTTTTTCGAGCGACGCCGACAGGTTATTTTTCCAGACATTGCGCCCGTCGATCAGGCCGAGAACGAGATGTTTTCCCGTTTCCCTGGCTTTGGCGATAGAGGCGTCCAGCTGGTCCGGCGCGCGCACCAGATCAACCCCGATGGCGGCAACGGGAAGCGAAAAGGCAAGGTCTATATTGTCCCGCAGCCCATCGAAATAACTCGGCACATAAATATTGATGTCCGGGACGGCCTTGGAAATTGCCGCATAGGCATCTTTATAAGCCTGCACGTAACGGTCTTCGAGGTCGAGCGCGAGGCATGGTTCATCCAGTTGAATCCAGTTTTGTCCCGAGGCCGCGAGCTTTTTACAGACCTCGATATAAACATTGCACAAATCCGGAATCAGCGTGCAGCGGCACTCGGTGAAATCCTCGGCCTTCTTGGCGAGCATCAGGAACGACACCGGGCCGATCAGGACTGGGCAGGCGTTGAAGCCGGCATCCTTCGCTTCTTTCGTTTCATCGAAAATCTTGGTGGAGGACAACTTGAATTTCTGGCCTTTTTTCAACTCGGGCACGATATAGTGGTAATTGGTGTCGAACCACTTCGTCATCTCCATGGCGATGACGTCGCGGCCCTGTTTCTGGCTGCCGCGCGCCATGGCGAAATAGGTGTCGAGGTCGATTTGCCCGCCGTCCCAGTTGTAACGGTCCGGCACCACGCCGAACAGGCAGGCCGCGTCCAGAATATGATCGTAATAAGAGAAATCATTGGTTGGAATAATGTCTATCCCGGCTTCTTTTTGCAGTTGCCAATGGCGCAGGCGCAACTCCTTCCCGGTTTTAAGAAGGTCGTCGCGTGAAGATTCGCCCTTCCAGTAGCTTTCGAGAGATTTTTTCAGTTCGCGCTTGAGGCCGATGCGCGGGAAACCGAGATTGAGGGCGAGTACCATGGAAGAGTCCTTTCTGATAAATCGTTCTTAGAATGAGGCGAAGTCCGCAAACCTGTCAAGAAGCCGCGGTTATCAGCGTTTTCTTATTTTCGGACAGTGCGGCATCCAGATCCCGGATCAAATCGTCCGGCGATTCGAGGCCGATGGACAGGCGGATCAGCCCGTCCGTAATACCGGCTTTTATCTGCGCTTCCTTGTCCATGGACGCATGCGTCATGGTGGCGGGATGGGCGGCGAGGCTTTCAAATCCGCCGAGGGATTCGGCAAAGCTGAACAATGATAGCCGTTCGGTAAAGGAGGTCACGGCTTCGATCCCGCCTCTGATTTCAAGGCTCAACATTCCCCCGAATCCAGCCTGCTGGCGCGCTGCGATGTCGTGCCCGACATGGGTGGAAAGACCGGGATAATAAACTTTCTCTACGGCCGGATGACCGGTCAGATATTCCGCGATCACGCTGGCGCTTTCATTCTGCTGGCGTATGCGCAGATCGAGCGTGCGCAGGCCGCGCAGGGTAAGAAAACTGTCATATGGCGCGCCGGTGGTGCCGGTGCAGTTCGCCCACCACGCGAATTGCTCGTGCAGTTCGGCGGTTTTCGAAACCACCGCGCCGCCGACAACATCGCCATGGCCGTTGATATATTTGGTTGTCGAATGAATGACGATATCCGCGCCAAGGTCGAACGGTTTTTG
>JBDHTU010000111.1:0-5903 GCA_039808805.1 Micavibrio sp. | reverse complement strand
GACGCCCACGGCAACAAAGTCGTGGAACCGGTTTATAACGGGTCCGGCGGCGCGGTCGCAGGCAATATCGGCGTGCGAAAGTCGGCCTGACAAAGTTTTGAAATGACGGGTGTACAAAAACGCGGGACGGAAAGCGCCCGCGTTTTTTTGTTGGGCAATATTTATTTATCTCTGCTACTTTCCAGGCGTCAGAAACGTTCTCAGAGAGGAATTGCCATGTCCAAATTTATGCCGCAGACTCCCAACGAAGCTTTCCGCGCCAATGTCCCGTTTGAAGGGGCTTCTGAAGCGACGGCAACCGTAGGCCAAGGCGCAATCCAGATTGCTCCCGCAACGATAAAAAGGCAGCCCGAAGGTTTTGACCGCAACAAGTTTCGCGATGGCGTTTGGGAAACCCAAGAACTTCGTCTTGTTTAAGCAATAAAAAACGCAGCCAGATGAGGCTGCGTTTTTGTTTGTCTTGTTGCCGTTGCCGGAATTATTCGGCTTTCGGTTCTGCCGCTGCAGAAGCTTCGGCGGCTTTGGCGTCTGCCTTGGCTTTCGCTTTGGCTTCGTGGCCTTTGCGGGCTTCGGCGGAGGCGGCCTTTTTGGCTTCCTGTTTCTTCGCCGTTTTTTGCGTCTTGGTCAGGCCGTCATCTTCGGTCGCTTCGACTTCGAGGCCGTGGCCGGACGTGCGCTCCATGATACGGGCGGACTTACCGCGGCGGTCGCGCAGGTAGTAGAGTTTCGCGCGGCGGACATCCCCGCGGCGGATCAGTTCGATAGATTCGATGGACGGGGAGAACAGCGGGAACACGCGCTCTACGCCTTCGCCGAGGGAGATTTTACGAACCGTGAAAGAGGCGTTGATGTTGCCTTCGCTGCCGAAACGGGCGATGCACAGGCCTTCATAAGCCTGAACGCGTTCACGCTCGCCTTCCTTGATCTTGATGTTGACTTTCAGCGTGTCGCCAACGGAGAAATTCGGGATGTCTTTGTTGCCGGCCAGTTTTTCAACCTGACGGGCTTCAAACTTTTGAAGGGTGTTTGCCATGATAGGCTCCTATATATGTTGTTTTTTGCGTTGTTAGTTGGCGCCCTTATACGGCAAACCCCCAGGCCATGCAAGCAAAACAGCGCCCCGGCGTTTATTTCTTTTTCAAGAGATCGGGACGATGTTTTTGCGTGATTTCAAGGCTTTGCGCCGCCCGCCACCTGGCGATTTCGGCGTGGTGGCCGCTTTTCAGGACATCGGGAATGCCCCAAACCGTGCCGTTCGCGTCCGTCCATTCGGCGGGGCGGGTATAATGCGGGTATTCCAATAGTCCGTTTGAAAAACTTTCTTCATCCGGCGTGGCGTCGTTGCCCATGACGCCGGGAAGAAGGCGGATGCAGGAATCCATCATCGTGAGCGCGGCCACTTCGCCGCCCGACAGGACGTAATCGCCGATGCTGATTTCCTCAAACCCATGCGCATCCAGAACGCGCTGGTCCACGCCTTCATACCGGCCGCAGAGTATGGTCAGCGTGCTTTCCGCGCAAAGTTCTTTCACCAGCGCCTGATTTAAAACCTTGCCGCGCGGGGACATGTAAATCTTGCGGCCCGGTGTGGGTAGGGACAGCAGCGCCTTTTCAACGATGTCCGCACGCATCACCATGCCCGCGCCCCCGCCGAAGGGCGTGTCATCCACCGTCTGGTGTTTTCCCTCGCCGAAATCGCGGATCTGTGTGGCCGTGTAAGACCAGTCACCGCGTTCCAGCGCGCGCCCCGCCAGCGACTGGCCGAGGAAGCCCGGAAACATTTCCGGGAACAGCGTAAGAAGATTGACGTGAAAGCCCATGCGTTGTTTTAGCCCGCGGCGCGGCCAAAGCGCAAGAAGGTTAATGTTGGTGGACTAAGTCCACATTTCGGACCTAGGGCATGGATCGTTTACTGAATCATCAGGGTTTTTCGGGCATGTTGGTCAAGATGTGTTGACCGACATTTACGATGCGGACGCACGAATGCCGTTGCTATGCCAACTATAGCATAAAGCGGCCGAAAAATCAGTCTTTTCGTTTTTTGTCAGGCCAGCGAAGCGGCGCGCCGGAAAACAGACCGAACAATCCCATCAGGAGATTGGGGAGATACGGTTTGCGAAAAAGAGGAGGGCGCTTTTCCTGCGGGGCCGGGGCTTCCTGATTTTCCGGGGCGGTCAGGAGGCGCGCGGCGTCAAGATCCTGTTCTCTTACCATGACGCGAAGGCCGCCAATCGCAAGGCCGAGATGCCAGGCGACGGCGTTGTGATGCTCATCCATCAGGAAGCAGGGGATATCGTTGCTTTCCAAAACGCCGCGCAGGATATGCGCCTGCGTCATGTCGTAACAGCGCTCCAGCAGGACGAGGTTGCCCTCCATGGTTAAATGATTTCCGGCAGTTCGGCGGTAAGGGTGCCGCCTTCGAAATCCACGCCCAGAACGGTATCGTCGGTGAAGGGCAGGTAGAAATTATCGCCGCCGGGCGGTTTGATATCGATCAGATCGCCCGCGCCGTAATTGACGACATCGGTGACGATGCCGATGTCTTTTCCCGCGGCATCGATCACGCGCAGGCCTTTCAGGTCTTCGATATAGTATTCGTCATCGCCCGCGTCGGGCAAAGCATCACGGTCGATATAGAGTTTCGTTCCGCGCAGCGCTTCGGCGGCGTTGCGGTCGGCAACGCCTTTGACCTCTGCAAGCCAGTCACCCTTCATCTGGCTTTTAAGCGTAAGATTTATTTTTTCATCGCCGCTTTCGGCGGTAAAGACATCAGCGCCTTCGAGCAGCGCTTCATCGTCAACGAACGCACGCACCTTGACGAAGCCCTTGATGCCGTGGGCCGTGGTGATTTCACCGATCAGGATGCGTTTGGCTTCGGTCAATCTATCTTCCCCAAATGTCATGCCCGCTTTATGCGGGCATCCGGTTGAAGGCCAGACCCCCGCACAAGGCGGGGGTGACAATATAAGTTACTCAGCCTGTGCTTCGGCAGGTGCCTCAGCAGCGGCCTCTTCTGCCGGAGCTTCGGCCGGTGCTTCTTCCGGAGCAGGTGCGGCAGCAGCGGCGGCTTTTGCGGCTTCGGCTTCCGCCTTGGCTTGCGCGGCGGCTTCAGCGGCAGCTTCTTTTTTCTTCGCTTTTTCGGCAACCATCATCTTGGTCTTTTCAGACGGCAGCGCTTTTTTCGGATTGTTCTTTTTCTCAGGCATCGGGGCAACGCCGGCCTTGCCGAGGAACACGGCAACACGGTCGGACGCGATGGCGCCCTGGGACAGCCAGTATTTCACGCGCTCTTCATTGAACGATACGCGGTTTGCATCGTCCTTCGCCAGAAGCGGGTTGTAGGTGCCCAGCTTCTCGATGAAGCGGCCATCGCGCGCGTAACGCTTGTCGGCCACGACGATGGAGTAGTGGGGGCGGTTTTTACGTCCACCGCGGGACAGTCTCAATGCTAGTGCCATTTTTAGTTCTCCTTAGTTTTGATTTAGATTGTTAATGAAAAGGGGCGCCCATGAAATGGGGATTGGTAGTAAAGAAATTGCCAATGTTTTTTCCGTTTGTTTTTTTAATACCGCAAAAATGCAGAGCAAAACAAACGTGGCCAATGGCGCGATTGTGATCCAAAAGAATAAGTTGTCTAATTTTCCTGCTATCCCGGAAAAAAGATACAGGAATCCTCCACACACGAAATTCAACACCCCGACAACAAAAGTAATAAAAACTATTTTAAACAGGTCTTGCATTATCGCTTCTTCCTGTTCTTTTTCGTGCCGCCGCGCATCGGGAAGCCGCCCATCGGCCCTAAGTTCGGCATGCCGAGCATCCCGGCAGGATTGGGCAATTTGCCGCCAAGGCCGGGAAGGCCGCCCGCGAACGGGTTCGGGCCAAGGTTCGGCATGCCGCCGGATTGCGCGGCCATTTCTTCGGCCATGGATTCATCGAGCATGGCGGCATCGCGGTCGCCCATCATGCCCTTCATCATGCCCATCATTTTGCCCATGCCCATTTTCTTCATGCGCTTCATCATGGTCTGCATGTCCTGCTGCTGCTTGCACAGCTTGTTGACATCCTGCACCGACGTTCCCGACCCTTCCGCGATGCGGCGGCGGCGGGAGGCGTTCATGATCTGCGGGTTGGCGCGCTCGGCCTTCGTCATCGACAGGATGATCGCTTCCTGCCGCGCCATCATTTTTTCGTCGATCTTGCCTTCTATCTGCGAGGCCATCTTGCCAAGGCCGGGGAGCATTTTCACGAGCGCGCCGACGCCACCCATCTTGCCCATCTGCTTGAACTGGGAGAGAAGGTCGTTGAAATCGAATTTGCCTTCGTTGAATTTTTCCGCCATGCGCTGGGCGTCTTCGGCGTCCACGGCCTCCGCCGCTTTTTCCACGAGGGAGACGACGTCGCCCATGCCGAGGATGCGGCCCGCGATACGGTCAGGATGGAACGGCTCCAGCGCGTCCCATTTTTCGCCGACGCCGAGCAGCTTGATTGGCTTGCCCGTCACCGCGCGCATGGAGAGCGCCGCGCCGCCGCGCGCATCGCCGTCGATACGCGTCAGGACGATCCCGGTGATGCCGACTTTTTCATCGAACGCCTTGGCGACGTTCACGGCATCCTGACCCGTCATCGCATCGGCGACGAGGAGTTTTTCGACAGGGTTTGCGAGTTTGGAAACGGCGGCGACTTCTTCCATCAACGCTTCATCGATGGACAAACGGCCGGCGGTGTCGAGCATCAGAACATCGAATCCGCCAAGGCGCGCTTCTTTCAAAGCGCGTTCGGTGATCTGGATCGGCGTCTGGCCGGGAATGATGTCCAGCGTGGCGACGCCTGTTTGTTCGCCGAGGATTTTGAGCTGGTCCTGCGCCGCCGGACGGCTCGTGTCCAGCGAGGCCATCAAAACTTTCTTGCGGGATTTGTCGGACAGGAATTTTGCGATCTTCGCGGTGGATGTGGTTTTCCCTGAACCCTGCAGACCGACCATGAGGTAAGACGAGGGCGCGGGGCCGAAGTTCAGATCGCTCGCATCGCTGCCAAGCATTTCGACCAGCGCGTCATGGACGATCTTCACCACCATTTGCGCAGGCGTGACCGATTTGATCACATCCTGACCGACGGCCTTGGCTTTGACGGATTCGATGAAGTCGCGCACGACGGGCAGGGCGACATCGGCCTCCAGCAGCGCGACGCGGATTTCGCGCGCAGCCGCGTTCACGTCTTCCTCGCTCAAACGGGACTTGCCCCGGAGAGAGGAGAAGATGTTGCCAAGTTTGTCGCTTAAAGATTCAAACATCATGCAACCTTTTTCGCCATCCAGTGATGCGGCAACAGATCACGCAACTTCATGATTTCGTTGCCGGGCAGAATGACATTCGTATCGCCGTTATTATCGTCAATCATATAAAGATATTCACGGCATACGCCGCAGGGTGGAAGAATGGTTTTATCCCAATCGACGGCAACGATCGTGTCGACGCGCGTTTCGCCATGCGTAATCATGTTGCCAAGCGCGACGTGTTCTGCACAGAAGGCCAGGCTGCTGACTCCTTCGATGCAAACGCCTGTGTAAATATTGCCTTTATCAGTAATAAGCGCGCAACCAACTCCCCCGGCTTCCGCACCGGAGCGTGATAATATGCGAGGGTTTAAAACCTTTATCGCTTCGTTGATAAGTTGTTCGTTCGTCAATTTAAAATCCCAAAACAATTTCGCCGCAGTGGGCGTAACTTCGCCGGCTGCGGTGTATCCTTGGACACGGTATTTTTACCGATCACAGGAAATTTGAAGGGGTTATAGGCCGCAAGGCTGCGGATTGTCAAGACTCGCGCGGCTCATCCGACGCCATTTCCATGACCAGGAAGTTGGTCCGGGAATGGATGATGTTCAGTTTCGGATTGTCCGCG
>JBDHTU010000110.1:0-5910 GCA_039808805.1 Micavibrio sp. | reverse complement strand
CTGACGCTGTTCCACGAGATGGGGCACGCGATGCATATGATGCTGTCCAATGTCACTTATGGATCCCATTCCGGCACCAGCGTGCTGTGGGATTTCGTCGAATTGCCGAGCCAGGTTCAGGAAAACTGGGCTTACACCAAGGAAACGCTCGACCTGTTTGCGCGTCATTACAAGACCGGCGAAGCCATTCCGGCGGCGTTGATCGACAAGGTCAACGATTCCAAGAATTTCTTCGTCGGCTGGATGGGCTTGCGGCAGAGCAATCTCGGCCTGCTCGACATGGCGTGGCACAGCGCCGATCCCGGAACGATTCAGGATGTCGCCGCGTTTGAGGATGAGGTGACGAAGGACACGACCCTTTTCCCGAGGCTGGCCGGACCGACCTCGACATCGTTCGGGCATATTTTCGGCGGCGGTTACTCCGCCGGGTACTACTCCTATAAATGGGCCGAAGTTCTCGACGCCGACACGTTCGAGCTGTTCGAGGAAAAAGGCCTGTACGACCAGGAAACCGCCGCCCGTTACCGCGATGAAATCCTCGCCAAGGGCGGCAGCGAGCATCCGTCCGTGCTCTACCGCAATTTCCGCGGACGCGATGCAGACCCCAATTCCCTGCTCCGCCGTGAAGGATTGCTGGACGATCCGCGGAAGATCGGCGGCAAGAGCGCAGCGGGAACGATTTAAGATTTTGCGGAAGCAATAGTTGGCAGAAGGCCTATAAAACACAAACGGAGGCTCCGGTGTTATCCGAAGCGCTCCGCCGTGTGTGTGGGAGGGGTTAACTCCCCCCTCTTTACTGCCGTAGTGTACACTTTGCACTGTGTCCGGCCCCCACGAGTGGGGAACCAATAGAGGCCCTTCACAGCTAAACTTGGCTAAAAACCAAGATTAGGTTGGGACAATCCTAAATTATCAAACGTTTGTCAATAGAATTTTTACGGATAATTTAGGATTTTCACTTGCATGATTTTCCAGATTGGAGTAATAAAATTCCCAACCAAGACTTAAGAAAAGAATGATAAGCCCTAACTGCTTGGATGTGTTATAGAAAATGTCGATTACAACGGCACAAATCCGCGGCGCACGCGGCGTTTTGAACTGGAGCCAGCAGGATTTGGCCCAGCGCACGGGCATATCCGCGACCTCGATCGGATCGATCGAGAACGGCCAGACCACGCCGCGCGAAAGCACGCTGTCCACCATCCGCAAGACGCTCGAAAACGGCGGGATTGAGTTTATTGGCCTGGAGGGGATAAGGCAGCGGTCTAACGATGTAAGAATTTATCGCGGTAAAGAAGGCTTTATTGAGTTTTACAACGATATATATGAAACAGTTCGGTCTTCACCGTCTGAAATCTTTGTAAGCAATGTGGATGAACGCCTTTTTGTTAAAATACTGGGAGATTTCGCAAAGGTTCACGTTGATAGAATAACGGCCTTAAAGAACATTCATTATAAAATACTTGTCAAAGAAGGCGACAATTATATCCCGGGTTCTGGATACGCAGAATATCGATGGATACCAAAAGAGCTTTTTTCATCTGTACCTTTTTATGTGTATGCAAAAAAGCTCGCAGTTATGGTGTTCGACAATGAACCATCGGTTATTTTATTGAATTACCCATCAATTGCAGAAGCTTATCGCGTTCAATTTACTGATATGTGGCAACGGTCAGTACCTGCCTCATCAGACAGACTAATAAAAGAGATATAACGTAAATATGACGATGATGCGCAATGATACAGCAAAAAATACGGCTGTAACGGATAGAGCAATACCGCTTTATTCCGAGCGCTTCGATGTCAAAAAAGAAGTAACAGAAGCAACCGTAAAAACACTGTCGGGCGATAAACTTGGCCTTGCTGGCTCTATTGCTTACCTTGATGAAGGCTCTTCTCTTTATGACACATTCATACGTTCAACTTCGAATGACGGAAAAGCAGAAAAAAGCGCCTCTGCCCAACTTATAAGCCTATATCAAGAACCTCTTCGACAAGAGCTTAAAAATATAGAGCGACTGGTCATCATCGGCGGCGGCTCGCATGACAGTATTGCCAATCAAGAACTTGCACTTGTGAGCAATATGTTTGCCCATGAAGGCAAGCCGCCCTTAAAAGAAATCGTACTCGTTGACGTGTCTGAGAATTTTTTAAGAGATGGTCTCGACGCAGTTCATGAAGTCGAGCAAAAACATGGCGTCGAATTTGATATCAAGCTTATTCGTGGAGACTTTAAGAAAGTCGCCAAAAATTTCGACACAATAATGACGGAAGAATTCGGCTCCAAACCCAAGGATTCTATCAAATCCGCTGTTATTATGACCGGCGGCACCTTCGGAAATCTGGAAGGCGTATCCTCTACAGACCGATTCCCAGGAACTGAAATTGATGTGCAAATGGCACATTTGGCTGATTACGTTGGAAATGGCTCAACTGTTATGTTTGACTATTTCACAAGGCTTGAAAACGGTCCGTCTTATTACAACACGAGCCAGCTTTCGGATTTTTTCAATAACATTCCAAGGATTATGCAAAGATATTGCAAAAACCTTCAGGGACTGGAAGCAAATTCTGATGACGGATACGATCATCTTTTCCGCTACCGTGCGCGCGCATTGCCGGACGCACAGCTCATTGCCCATGAATTAATCGCAGAAAAAGATCAGACACCTAGAATAGTAAATGGCATTGAGAGAGTTTTTCCGATCTCCCGTAATGATAGGCTTGTTATGATGTTCTCTTTAAGAGCGCATGCCTCCGATATTTATAAACGTCCTCACCAAAATACGGGGCTTGTCAGCAGCAGTTATGTTGCTCATGGCGATCTCGTCATGCATTCTTTCAAGCGCGTGGGAACACCAGGTGCAACCTATGACCCCAATATGGATATTAAAATTACTGCACCCAATGGCGAAATAGCCCCCTCTGAAACTCATAGCATTGCATCCAGGCTCAACGGAGTAACGACCTTTGTAAGAGGCCTGCGTCCATTAATAGGACCAGGACTTAGCCCGACCCCATCTGCCGGCTAATTCTTAATCGTCTTTAAACCATCTCGGGATAGAATTGATCCGGTCAAACGGGGGCAATTCAGGCTATGTCACATCCACTCGACGGAAAATATCTGGTCACATCCACCACGGATTATAAAGGCCCGCTGGAGAAGAAGAGCGACGGCGAAACCGAGATCCGGGATGGGCAGACGCGCCGGTACGACCGCGCCAATTGCCTGTGGACGTCCACCTTCCGGATCATCAGCGAAACGGAAGTGGAAATGGTGTCCACCGCCGACCCGGAAAAGGCGGACGTCGATTTCCTTTTGACGCGGCCCGACGGCTCCCCCACGCGGGAGCCAGTGACGTACAAATCCACCCTGCGTCTCGCACGCAAAGACGACCGCATTCAATTATCCGGCCAGATTTCCTATGGCGGCGATTTGACCTTCGTCACAATGCGCAAGACCGGCCCGCTCAGCGATTAGGCCGTTTTCCGACTGGGTACAGAAGGCGCGCCGGCACGGTACCATGCATAGGTCTGGGCCAGCCCTTCACGCAGGGATATACGCGGTTTCCACCCCAGAGCGCGCATGCGCGATGAATCCAAAAGCTTGCGCGGCGTACCGTCCGGCTTTGCCGCATCGAAGTTCACCGCACCTTTATACCCCGTCACGGCCGCCACCATTGCGGAAAGATCGGCAATGGAAACCTCTTCCCCGCTGCCGATATTGACGGGCGCCTCACCGTCATACCGTTCGCACACCGCAAGCAGCGCCGCCGCCAGATCGGAGACATGGAGAAATTCACGCAAAGGCCGCCCCGTCCCCCACAGCGCAAAAGTATTCCGCCCCTCCACAATCGCCCGGTGAAATTTCGCCATCATCGCGGGAATGACATGCCCGCCATCTTCATCAAAATTGTCATGAGGCCCGTAAAGATTGGTCGGCATGACGGAAACATAAGCGCGCCCGTATTGCCGGCGATAGAACTGGCACAGTTTCAACCCTGCGATCTTGGCGAGGGCATAGGCCTCGTTCGTCGGCTCCAGCGGCCCGGCCATCAGCGCATCTTCAGAAATCGGCTGCGCCGCGAGTTTGGGATAAATACAGGAGGAGCCCAGATAAACCAGGCGCTCCACACCCGCGCGGTGCGCCCCGTCGATGACGTTCTGCGCGATGGACAAATTGTCGCGGATAAAATCCGCCGGATAATCCTTGTTCGCGCCGATGCCGCCGACACGCGCCGCCGCCATGAAAATCACATCCGGCTTGTGTGCGGCCAGCCAGTCAAACGCCGCGCGCTGGTCCGTCAAATCAAGCGCGGCACGCGGTGCGGAAACGACATTATAACCAGACGCGACCAGAGACGCCGTCATGGCGCGGCCGACCATGCCTGTCTCACCGGCAACCCAGATTTTGCGGCCATGAAGAGGATAAAGAATCTCAGCCATAAAGTTTCTTGCGCTGGGCGGCGGGTGAGTCCGCCTCCACCATTTCCGCGACGAGATCCATGAAGCTGTAGCGCGGCGCCCAGCCGAGCATCTTGCGCGCCTTCGATGCATTCCCGGTCAGGCAGTGAATTTCCTGAGGCCGGTACAGGGCGGGATCGACGCTCACCAGCGTTTGCCCGGTGAATTTATCGCGGCCTGTCTCATCCGCGCCTGCGCCGTCCCAGGCGATGGTCCTGCCTGCACAGGCAAAGGCGGCCTCCACGAAATCGCGCACACTGTGCGTTTCCCCGGTGGCCAGAACGTAATCGTCCGCCTTGTCCTGTTGAAGCATCATCCAGGCGCCGAGCATGTAATCCGCCGCGTGGCCCCAGTCACGCCGCGCCTCAAGATTGCCGAGTACCAGCGGGACTGTGCGGCCCATCGAAAATTCTCCAACCGCGCGGGTGATTTTGCGCGTAACGAATTGTTCACCGCGCACCGGGCTTTCATGGTTGAACAGAATGCCGTTGCTGGCGTGATAACCGTAAGCGTCGCGGTATAGGCGCGTGATCCAGTAGCCATAAAGTTTTGCAACGCCATACGGGCTGCACGGCGCAAAGGGCGTATCTTCGTCCTGCGGCAGATCCGTGTTGCCGTATAGTTCAGACGAGGACGCCTGATAAAACCGGGCGGATTTTTCCAGGCCCGTCATGCGCATGGCGTCCAGCATCCGCGTAACGCCCAGCGCGTTGATATTGCCCGCCAGTTCCGGCATGGCAAAACTGACCTGAACGTGGCTCATCGCCGCAAGGTTGTAGATTTCATCGGGCCGGGCGACATCCATAACGCGCACGAGGCTGGACAGATCGCCAAGATCGGCATGGAACAGTTCAACATCGATACCGTCCAGTTTTTCGGTGTCTTCAATGGGAAGATAGGGGCGCAGGCCGCAGACACGGTATCCTTTGTCCAGCAGGATAGACGACAGGACAGACCCGTCCTGCCCGGTAATTCCGGTGATAAGCGCTGTTTTCTGTGCCATTTCCCCCCGACCACAAAAAAATCCGTCCTACAAATGTATGACGGATTAAAACATGCCGGTCAACCCTGAGTGGTATCAGCAAAGTCCCGGCGGTTTCTGCCTGGCAACGAGGTCGGCAATGCCGCTGCCCATGCCGGGTTGCGGCGCGGCGGACCCTGCAGTTGCCTCAATACCGCATCTTTCCAAAACCATGTTGCTGACAACAGGATCACCCGTCGAGACTTGAACGGCCGCGCCGCCCAGAAAATCGCCCAGAGGTTCTCCGATCACAGGATTCATCAATGCCTCCTCGTTTCAACGTAAGCGACATTGGTGATGCAGTTCGGGAAAGGCTCGCCTGGTGGGCTAAATTCCACAAGACCGATTTGGGTTGCACGCAGCAGGCGCGCGAAAACTTCTTCATTGCTGTACGGAATGACGGCGACCTCGTCCCAGCCTGCACG
>JBDHTU010000109.1:0-5921 GCA_039808805.1 Micavibrio sp. | reverse complement strand
ATGAGGCCTGACCAACAAGTAACGGTCCCTCGTGCGATTTGGATAAAAGCCGCCTCGCGCAGGAGCACGGTCTCCACAAAACGGCTTTCTGCGCCCTCCGCTGAAACCGAGAAAACCGGCTGTCAGCACTTTATGCCTCATTGGAAACAATCCTCCCAAATTCCTAACGAAATCAATATTTCAGGGCCTAATCGTTAACGGAAAAATTTCGCAATTTTGACCTGAGCCTTGATTTTATTGAACAATAATAATTGAGGACAACGCGTAAAAGTTAATAACGAGGTGTCGAATGTGTAAAAAACAGCTTCTTTGGTCTCTCGGTCTTGGATTTTCACTTGTTCTGCAGCTAGCCATGACCGGCCAGGCAGCAGCACAGGTTAAAAGCTTTAACGGCCGCGTGGCCTACAGCGCCGACGGTAACAATCACGATCGGGATGATATCGGCGCCTCACCTATGGCCCTGGCCATTCTGGAACACGCGGGCATGAAAAACAAGCTGGTGCATTTCGGTTATAACTCCCACATCTGGGAATCCGATGCCTCTCAAAAACGTGACCACACGGCCAGTGTTATGGGCGCAAAAGAGCGCTTTGGCTATAACGGCAGCGTATTCTTTGATGTCGATGCAAACCCGACACGGGCATACGAAGATCTGGCAACAGAAATTAACAAATCTTCCGCTGACAATCCCCTCTACATTCTCGTTGCAGGCCCTTATGAACATGTCTGCCAGGCAATCAAACGCTCGCAGGACAGCAAGCGCCGCTTCGTTACCGTGATCAACCACGGCGATTCCAACCCGGTTCACCAGCACAACGGTTCTTGCACCGCGGCGCAAACGGCTAAGCTCGGCATCAAATACGTGGATATCGTGAACCAGAACGGCGACCGCAAAAGCGGCAAAGGCTTTAACAACCCTTATAGCTATTGGGGATGGCTGGAAGATCATAAAAATGCGGATTTGCGCTGGCTTTACTCGCGCATGAAAGTCGCCTTTCCCGGCAAAGCCGATGTCTCCGATTCCGGCATGATGTGGTACCTCGTGACGGGCGGTCCGTCCAAAGGCGGCCAGCAAACGGGAAATGCGGAAGATCTGCGCAAGTTTTTTGGCGGCTATAGCAGTACGACCAAAAACGATGACGAAGGCAAAACTCCGGTTGGCGGCTCCTGCTCCGTCACCGCGCCAAGCAAAGTCGCCGCCCAGCAGAAATACCGCAAGACCTGCGGTGGTCAATGGGCCGATTGCGACAAGAAGAAATCCGGCGGCGGCTTCATTTGTAGCAGTAAAAAAATGAATTAACCCTACCCTTAATCACGATACGGGCGGCGCCTCAGGAATGAGACGCCGCTCTTTTCCGGTTCACGAAAGCTTCATGGGACTTGCGGTTCAGGGCCTCGGCGCGGCACTATAGGGCATTACAGGAAAGGCCGTCCCCATTATGCCCGCATTTTTGAAATCCCCCCTGCTCCTGGCTGCAGCTGCTACAGTCTGCCTGCTCGCCGTGCCGGAAGCCGCTCTCGCGCAATCGCAGAACCAACCACCCACAAAATTCTCCCGGCAGTTCAAGTTTGACCGGAAGTCAGGCGACCTGCTTTCCAACAATGCCGATACGCCACGCGAAGCACGCAATGATCGCCGCAAGCGCCGCGCACAAGCGCGTAAAAACAATCGCAACAACGAAACCGTTCAGGAAGACCGCACCGCGTCTCAGGATAAGCTGGGCGAAGAGAAACGCATCGGCCGCCGTGAAAGGCAATCCCGCGATGCCCGCAGCCGTCAACGCGCACGCAATGCAGCCGCGCCTGCAGATACCAGCTCCGGCGGACTGAATGATTAGTGAAGGCAAAGGCATCGACCGTCTTCTCGCCGTCATGAAAAAATTGCGCGATCCGGACGGCGGCTGCCCCTGGGATCTGGAGCAAACCTTTGCCACCATTGCGCCGTATACAATCGAAGAAGCTTACGAGGTTGCCGATGCGGTGGAGCGCGGCGACATGAAAGACTTCAAGGAAGAACTGGGAGACCTCCTATTACAGGTCGTGTTTCAATCGCAAATAGCCGCCGATGAAAACCTGTTCACCTTCGATGACGTCGCACGCGGCATTGCCGATAAACTGATCTACCGTCACCCACATGTGTTCGGTGATCAAAGCGCGGAAACCGCGGACGATGTCCTTTCGATCTGGGATTCGCGCAAGGATGCGGAAAAGAAAAGCGACAGCGCCATCGACGGCGTCACGCTCGGCCTGCCCGCCCTGCTCCGCGCGCAGAAATTGCAAAAGAAGGCCGGAAAGGCCGGGTTCGTCTGGCCGGATGCGGAATCCGCATGGGAAAAACTTGAAGAAGAACTTGCCGAATTCAAAGCCGCCAAGGATAAAGATCATCAGGCCGAGGAGCTGGGCGATCTTTTATTCTGCATTGTTAACTACGCGCGGCTTGCCGGGCACGATGCGGAGGAAATCCTTACCGCAACGAACAGGAAGTTTGAAAAGCGGTTCAAGGCGATGGAATCCGTTTTAAAAGATGAGAGTAAGGATTTGAAATCGTCTTCGCTGGACGACATGCTCAACGCGTGGCGCGCCGGTAAATCACGCGTGGCCTAATGTCGCCAGCGGCTCCTTCAGGAACGTTTCAAAAATCCGTTGCCACAAAATCTCGCTCGGCGCGTTGATCAGGCCGCCCTGCAGGTCCGATGCCGTATACGGGCTGGCATCCCATTTACGAACACAATACCCTGCCTCTTCCAGCATCAAAACACCCGCCTGATGGTCCCACGGCTCGATACGGCTGTAGATGGAGAAAGCGGATTTTCCTTCCAGCATCTCAACATATTCCCACGCACAGCAGAAATGCGTGGTTGCATCTGCCACCGTTTTAACTTTTCCTTCTATGTAGGGGCGCATTTTCGGCGGCATGAATTTGCGGCTGATAAAGGCCTTCATCGTAGAAAAATCGGCCGCGTCGTCCGGCCTTGAAGGCGGCGTAAAAGTTTTACCGTTGATGGTCAGCCCCGTACCCTTTTCCGCCGCGACCATACGCTTCCGCGGAATCTGGTAAATCCAGCTTGCCACGCGTTCTCCATTCCAAATCAACGCTACCATCGTGCCGAATTTCGGAATGCTGTGCGCAAAATTATGCGTGCCGTCGACAGGATCGACAATCCATACCATCTCGCTGCCGCCTTTGAGCACGTCCCGCAATACCGTGCCGCTCGACACCGCTTCTTCGCCGACAACGGCGCAGCCGGGAAACTTGTCTTTGAAAATCTTCGTCAATTCGATTTCGGCTTCTTCGTCCGCAATGGTGACAAGGTCGCCCGGGCTGGTTTTTGACCGAATATGCCCTTCTTCCAAAGCCTCGAACCGCGGCACGATCTTGTCGTGCGCGACCTCGCGGATAATATCTGCAATCTGATCGAGATTTATGTCTGGCATGGATAGGAAAACCTTGCTTCGAACCGTCCGCGATTATCGGCGCTCATGCGCACCTTGACAAGAAGATAGTCGTCCTCCGCCTCCTGTTCAAGGATTTCGCCCTCCTTGTGCAGCCACGCCATCGCGCGCCCGTCGGTCATGGGTACACGCACGGTATAAATATCCTCCGCTCGCGCGAGATGAGAGGAAAGAGTGTTTAACAGCTCCGGTATTCCTTCCCCGCTATAGGCGGAAACGGGGATCATGCGGGACTCGCTGAAATGCGCATCGCGGCGCAAGTCGGACAACACGTCCGCTTCCACCGCGTCGATCTTGTTCAGAACTTCGTAAATCCGCGGATCGTGATCGTAATCGATGCCGAGTTCGGTGAGCACGTTGATAACATCCTGCCGCTGCCAAGGGTGGTCATGGCTCGATATATCGCGCACATGCAGGATGATATCCGCATATTGAACTTGTTCCAATGTCGCGCGAAACGCCTCCACCAAAGTCGTTGGAAGATCAGCGATAAATCCTACTGTGTCGGACAGGATCACCGTCTTGCCGCCGGGCAATTGCAGGCGGCGCAGTGTGGGGTCAAGTGTTGCGAAGACTAAGTCTTCTGCAAACACGCTCGCGCCCGTCATCCGGTTGAACAGCGTCGATTTTCCCGCGTTGGTATAACCGACCAGGGCCACAACGGGGAATGGCACCTTCTCACGGTTCTTTCGGCCCAGTTCGCGCGTACGGCGCACCTGTTCCAGATCCTTCTTCAATTGCGTGATACGATCCGTAATGATCCTGCGGTCCAGTTCGATCTGTGTCTCGCCGGGACCGCCCATGAATCCGCCGCCGCCGCGCTGGCGCTCAAGGTGCGTCCAACTGCGCACCAGCCGGGATTTCTGGTATTCCAGCATCGCCAGATCGACCTGGATCTTACCTTCCTTCGTCTGCGCCCGTTCCCCGAAGATTTCGAGGATCAACCCTGTGCGGTCGATGACCTTCACGTTCCAGAGTTTTTCAAGATTCCGCTGCTGCACGGGGGAGAGTTTGTAATTTACCACGACGACGACCGGCTTTTCTTCCTCGATGATCGCGCCGATCTCCTCCGCCGCACCTTTGCCGATCAATTGCGCCGGGTTGATGCGGGATACTTTGGCAACGCGGGTGCTGGAAACATCCATGTGGATGGCATGAACAAGCCCCTCGGCTTCCTCTATCAAATCCTCAAGCGCACGATGCGCGCGCGTCGTCCCCTTCTCCGCTTTCGGCGGCAGAACGGGATGCACGACCAGCGCGCGTTCTATATTCTTTGTGGTATCAATCACGTATAAGGAAATTAGGCCGCGCCGGCGTCCGCGCCACCTTCTTCACCTTCATAGAAGGAGATAGGGCCGCCCGGCATGATGGTAGAAATAGCGTGTTTATAAACAAGCTGGACATGAGACTCCCGGCGCAGGAGCAGCGAGAAATTGTCGAACCAGGTAACGACGCCCTGAAGTTTCACGCCATTGACGAGAAACACGGTAACGGTCATCTTTTCCTTGCGGATTTTATTCAGGAACACGTCCTGAACGTTCTGGGATTTCTCTGCCATTTTATTTCCCTAATCCAACTCGTTATGAAAGTTTATAAGGGACTTTGTAGAGCAGTTATCCCCACCCATCAAGAGGCTTTTTTCGTGCCGCCAGCCAAAAATTCTATAAGCTTTTCCTTAAGTTCCGAAAGGTTATTCACAACGACAAGTGGACGGTATTTTTCAATAAGATCGTGCCGCACCGGCGGATGGGCAATAAACATAACCGGGCATCCCGCCTCCTTGGCGCAGGACAGATCGCTTTCCGTATCACCGACATACAACATTTTATCGATGGTAAGACCGCGCGGATGCATCCCCATGGCGTGGATCAACGGCGCGCCGGACGGCTTGTCCATCGCCGCCACGCCCGCGCCGATATAAACGTCGAAATATTTCTGCCAGCCCAGATGCTCCACCTCGCGGCGAAGGACATCGTTTCGCTTATTGCTCACAACGCCCATAATTACGCCGCGTTGCTGAAGCGTGGTCAAAACGTCCTCCGCACCGGGTAAAAGAGTCAATTGGTCAAGATGGTTATCCGTAATGTACTTGTACAGAAGGTCGATTCCCTCTTGCGCGCGATCTCCGTAAATGCGGGGATACAGCTCCCGCGTCGAATGAAGCATGTGCTTTGCATATTCGGCACGGTCCCACAAAGGCAGGGCGAAGGTTTCGCGCACATGGTTGTGCGCCCCGTGAAGCATCGGAAGGCTATCCACCAGCGTCCCGTCCCAGTCGAAAAATACGGCTTGTGTCATGCCCCTTAAATAGCGCGCTTGATGTCGGATAAGGAAGCGGAATTTTCTTCCGCCTTTTCTCCGCCGGACAAGTCCAGCGTCTTCAGCTTGCGGTGAAGGGCGGATCGCTCCATCCCCACATACGCCGCCGTTTTTGATATATTGCCCCCAAACCGGGCTAATTGGCGGTC
>JBDHTU010000108.1:0-5926 GCA_039808805.1 Micavibrio sp. | reverse complement strand
GCTTCGTTTACACCGAAGATGTCGGGAGTTCGACCCTCTCAACGCCCACCATTTCCTTGCCTGGAAAAATCCCCGCAAAGCTTCCCCTTTTTCTTAAAGCATGTATGCTGATCGGCATGAAATTTTTGCTGATGCTTCTGGGTGTTTTCCTGCTGTCCACCCCCGCGTTCGCCGTCAATGAAGGCGGCGCTACGGACCGGCCTTTTCTCAAGAATATGCAGGAGCGCACGCTTTCCAGGGCTGCGCCGAAAAAAGAGCCGGGGAAAGGCAGATTACGCCAGCCGCAGGTGGAAATCTGGCTGCCGCCGGAATTCCAGTCGAGCGAGAGGAAATGGCCGCTGGTGGTTTTTTCGCACGGTTTCGGCGGTTGCAACACGCAGTCTGAATTCCTGACGTCATACATTGCGGATCATGGCTATATCGTCATAGCCCCCAATCACGCCGATGCGAACTGCCATCGCGGCGCATTGCAGGCAAACCGCACGCAGGCGCCTGCCGCGCGCATAGAGCGCCCGGAAAAGCCGTTCCGGTCTCCGGAAAGCTGGAGTGAGGAGACAGAATCCGACCGACGGGATGACGTCCTTTTTGCTGTGTCCTCCATGCTTGATGACCGGCAGTATAAAAACTATGTCGATACGGACCGGATGGGACTGCTGGGCCATTCGTTGGGCGGATATACGGTTCTGGGGCTGGCCGGCGGCTGGGATAGCTGGCATGACCCGCGTTTCAAAGCCGTTGCGGCTTTGTCGCCGTTTCTAGCGCCGTACGCCATGCAGAACGGGATCGAGCGCATTGAGATTCCCGTTATGTACCAAGGCGGGTCGCGCGATTTCATGCTGACCCCGGCGATCAAGCGGAAAGGCGGCGCTTATAGCCGCAGCCATGCACCCAAATATTACATTGAACTGGCGAACGCCAATCACTACGCGTGGACCGAACTGGACAAGGACTACCGGGAGGTCATCGACGATACAGTGCTGGCGTTTTTCGATCGCTATCTGAAGGGGGAAGCCCATGAAATCCTGCCCGGAGGACTGCAGGAAAAGAAGGTCAGCTTGTACTGGAAAGAAGAAAAATAAGCATAAAATAAGGCGTGAACCACGGGGCGCACGCCTTATTTTCTCGTTACGATATGCGGTTTCATGGCAAAGCCTAGGCTTTTACCGAGGCGCGGGCATCCTGAAGATCACGAATCATTGAAATGATATGCGCGTCACGGGCATTGAATTCGCTTTCGGTCAGATCGATGGTCATAGCTGGTGCTCCTTATGATTTTTTTTCTACGGTGGCCAAAATGGACGGGAAAAGCGGCGGAAATTTCTTTGAAATGTGAAAAGTCGTAGGCATTTCGTATCAACAGGATGACGCAAGCCCGTTAAAAAGAGATTAAGCGCAAAAATTTTCGGAACTTTTTTAACCAGCCAGGGCAAAATCCGAAGGCCGGGCCGCAGGGCGGACTTCCGGTGCGGCATTGATATTGTCCGCGACCGGAACGCCGCTTGCCGCGACATCGAAGGCGCGGTTGAAGCCGGACGTGACTTTCGTGTCTTGATCCAGCGAAGCCCAGTCAAGATTCTGGCCTTGCTGGAAAGGATTGTCCGGAAGCTTTAAAACCTGGCCGACGTCAATGTGGTTGGCGTCGGTGCCTTTCTGCAGGCCGTTTTCGCGGGCGATAGATTCCACGGCCTTGATAATGTCTTTGTCCGTTTCGAGGCCGTAATACTCCTTGGCGATCTTCCAGAGATTGTCGCCGCGCTCAACCTTATAATCCTGCGATGCGTTTTCATCAATTTCTGTCGCCGTGATGACGATGGGAGGAAGAAGTATGGAGCCATCCTCCAGCTCAACCGCAGGATCTGCAGTATCCTCGGCCAGGACCGGGGCGGCTGTGACAGGGGTGGTTGCAGGCACATCTTCCAGTTCGGGCATCTGGCCGCCTCTTTCGACCACCTTATCGGCCAGGGCGGCGAGCTTGTCATCTTGGCCGTTGAAACCGGCATTAACGATCTTATTGGCGAGAGAGGTCAATTTGTTGTCAATATCGTAGGAGGGGTCGGCCATGGCCGCGTTCGATTCGGCATTCGCCGCTTCGGCTTCACTTATGATGCTATCTTTTTGGGGTTGCGGCAGATCGGCTTGCTCCAGCGATTCACGGATCGCGGCGACGTAATGAGGAGTCGATTGAATATAGGTTAACAGTTTTTGATTGTAATCCTGGCCAGGTTGATCGGAAATGCCCTGGGCCAAACGCTGCAAAAAGGATAAGAATCCTGTGTTTTCAACTTTTTTGACCTGATCCGTCATCAAGCGCCCCTGTTATTATTAAGGACATTATACTCTGTTGCTGAAGACTTATGCAAATTTGCGGCTTGCTGCATCGTGTATAGGCAATAGTCTCAGGCTTTGGTAAATTTTCGTTCCTCAAACAGGGAGATGAGCATGATTATCGGCGTACCGAAGGAGATTAAACCGCAAGAGCACCGCGTGGGACTGGTCCCGTCCAGCGTGCGCGAATTCACGGCCCACGGGCACAAGGTTCTGGTGGAAAGCGGCGCGGGGGCGGGCATTAATTTTACCGATGGCGATTATGAAGCGTGCGGTGCGGAGATTATTAAAAGCGCCAAAGACATCTTTGCCAGAGCTGACATGATCATCAAGGTGAAGGAGCCGCAGCCGGCCGAATGTGCGATGCTCCGCGAGGGACAGGTCCTGTTCACATATTTGCATCTGGCTGCCGACCCGGAACAGGCGCAAGGGCTTATCAAGTCAAAATGCGTCGCTATCGCCTACGAAACCGTTACGGGCGCGGGCGGCCGCAGGCTGCCGCTGCTGGAACCGATGAGTGAGATCGCCGGACGCCTGTCCATCCAGGTCGGCGGGGCGTATCTTTTGAAACATCTGGGCGGGCGCGGGCGGCTGATCGGCGGATCGCCGGGCGTGGAGCCTGCGAAAGTTGTCATTCTCGGCGGCGGCGTATCCGGCTTCCACGCGGCGGAAATGGCCGTGGGTATGCAGGCGAACGTTATCATTCTTGAAAAGAACCATGACCAGATCCGCATTCTCGACCGCCATTTCGGCAACCGTGCGCGGGTGATCCAGTCCAGCCGGGACTCAATCGAACGCTATGTGCTGGATGCGGACCTTGTGATCGGCGCTGTGTTGATCCCCGGTGCGAGCGCGCCCAAGCTGGTGACCAGGCAGATGGTGAAAGCGATGCGCCCGGGATCGGTCCTTGTCGATATCGCCATCGATCAGGGCGGATGTTTCGAGACCAGCCATGCCACCACGCACAATGACCCGGTTTATACGGTGGATGATGTGATCCATTACTGTGTTGCCAACATGCCGGGTGCGGTGCCGGTGACATCGGCGCAGGCCCTCAACAACGCGGTGCTGCCCTATGCGCTGGCGCTGGCCGACAAGGGCTGGAAAAAGGCGCTGGCGGACGATGCCAATCTTAGGAACGGGCTGAATGTCTGCGCGGGCAAGATTACCCATGCGGGGGTGGCGGAATCCTTAAAATTACCGCTGGACGAAGCCGAAGGGCTGCTGGCGGCTTAAAAGGTTAAAAAACGTCCAGAAAACCATTTGACAAGCAGGGGGCAGGGCGGTTATTTAACCCCCTGTCTTGCGCGGGTGTAGTTCAGTTGGTTAGAACGCTTCCCTGTCACGGAAGAGGTCGCGGGTTCGAGTCCCGTCACTCGCGCCATTCTGCTTCGCTAAAGCTTCGCAGAATGAGGCATCCAAAAAGCTTTTCCCTTCAATTCGATAGCCTATATAGTCTTCGGCAAATCTGACCGGAGCATTTCCCATGGCCGTATCGAAAGACTGGTGGCGCGGCGCCGTCATCTATCAAATCTATCCCCGCAGTTACAAGGACACGAACGGCGACGGGGTCGGGGATATTCCGGGCATTACGGAGAAACTCCCGTACATCGCCTCGTTGGACGTCGATGCGGTGTGGATTTCACCCATCATGAAATCGCCGATGAAGGATTTCGGATATGACGTGTCGGATTACTGCGACATCGACCCGCTGTTCGGCACGCTGGACGATTTTCGGGAAATGCTGGACAAGGCCCATTCGCTCGGTCTGAAAATCATTACGGATTTTATTTACAGTCACACATCGGACCAGCATCCGTGGTTTCAGGAAAGTCGCCGCAGCCGCAATAACGCCAAGGCGGACTGGTATGTGTGGGCCGACCCGCAGGAAGACGGCACGCCGCCCAACAATTGGGTTTCTGTTTTCGGCGGGTCTTCATGGCAGTACGATTCCTGGCGCGGGCAGTATTATTTTCACAATTTCCTGAAAGAGCAGCCGGACCTAAACTTTCACAATAGGGAGGTGCAGGACGCTATTTTGGCGGCGACCAAGTTCTGGCTGGACCTTGGCGTGGACGGATTCCGTCTCGACGCCATCAATTTCGCCGTGCACGACAGGCAGCTTCGGAACAATCCCAAGCGGCCCATCGTGCCGGGAACGTTTTCGACGCAGCTCGACTTCGCCGACCCGTATTCGATGCAATGGCACAAGTACGACAAGTCTCAGCCGGAGATGATTCCGTTCCTCAAGCGCGTGCGCAGTCTATTGGAGCAGTATCCGGGCACGATGGCGCTGGGCGAAATCGGGGATGACGACCAGGTGGGCCGCGCGATTGAGTATTCCGGTCCGGGCATGCTTCACACCTGTTATAACTTTTCCCTCGTCGGGATGAAAACCCGGGATGTCAGGGCTTTTCGCGATGCGATCGAGGCGTTCGAATATAAAAGCAACGAGGCATGGCCAAGCTGGGCCTTTTCCAACCATGACGTCACGCGCGCGGTAAGCCGCTGGGCTGGACAATTCTCTACCGACCCGGCAGTGGCGAAAATGCTTCCCGCGCTTTTGACGTCGCTGCGCGGCTCTGCCTTTATCTATCAGGGGGAAGAGTTGGGGCTGCCCGATACGGTGGTTTCGTACCATGATATTCAGGACCCGTGGGGGCGGTATCTTTACCCGAAATGGCAGGGACGCGACGGGTGCCGCACGCCGATGCCGTGGAATAGCACGCAAAAGCATCTTGGTTTCTCGGACGGCGAGCAAAAACCGTGGCTGCCGGTAAACGAATCTTATGCCGCGCTGGCGCCGGACATGCAGGAAGCTGACCCCAAATCTACCCTGAATTTCGTCAAGGCGTTTCTGAAATGGCGCAAGGGGGAGGAGGCGATGGTGCGCGGAACCATCCGGTTTATTGAGACAGGATCGGACAATGTACTCGGCTTTACCCGGACGGAAGGGAATAAAACCTTTACCTGCCTGTTCAACCTGACGCCGGAGCAGGACAACGTGCCTCTGCCGAAAGGGGCCGGAAACGGGCCCGTTTTCGTGTGGGAAGGGCAGACGGGCACGACAGACGGAAAAACGGTGCAACTGCCCGCATTTGGTTTTTTCATAAGTTAAAAAACCATGTTTAGTTGCGAGCCGTTTTCAACACGATAAATCGGACTTATAATCCTGAATTTCCATGTATATGAGGCTTTACAGCATGGTTACGCAGGCGTATCTATTACGCCATGGCTTCGAACGAATTCCTTCTGAATTATTTGCCCATTCTGGTCTTTATCGGCATCGCCGCAGTGGTGTCGCTGGCGGCGGTCGCGCTTTCGCTGATCATGGCCAAGCAAAAGCCGGATCCGGAGAAATTGTCTGCCTATGAATGCGGATTCGACGCGTTCGATGATGCACGGCACAAATTCGACGTGCGCTTTTACCTCGTCGCCATCCTGTTCATCATCTTCGACCTTGAAGTGGCGTTCCTGTTCCCGTGGGCGGTCACGCTCGGCGATATCGGGATGTTCGGCTTCTGGTCGATGGTTTGTTTCCTGGGCGTGCTCACCGTAGGATTTATCTACGAGTGGAAAAAGGGAGCGCTGGATTGGGAAT
>JBDHTU010000107.1:0-5985 GCA_039808805.1 Micavibrio sp. | reverse complement strand
TGGAGAAGGAAAAACCCGACGCGCTGCTCCCCACCATGGGGGGGCAGACGGCATTGAACACCGCGCTCGCGCTGGCGGAAGACGGCACGCTGGACCGGCTCGGCATCGAACTGATCGGCGCAAACCGCGAAGCCATCGCAAAGGCCGAAGACCGCGACCTGTTCAAGAAATGCATGGACGAGCTCGGTTTGGAGTCAGCCCGTTCCGAACTCGCGCACAACATGGAAGAAGCGCGCGCCGCGCTTGCCAAGATCGGTCTGCCCGCCATCATCCGCCCGGCCTTTACGCTCGGCGGTACCGGCGGCGGTATCGCCTATAACAAAGAACAATATGAACAGATCACGAAGGAAGGCCTTGACGCCTCCCCCATCTCTCAGATACTCGTCGAAGAATCCCTTCTCGGCTGGAAGGAATTCGAGATGGAGGTCGTGCGCGACAAAAACGACAATGCCATCATCGTCTGCTCCATCGAAAACATCGACCCGATGGGCGTGCACACGGGCGATTCCATCACCGTCGCCCCGGCGCTGACGCTCACGGATAAAGAATACCAGATCATGCGCAACGCCTCGATCAAGGTGCTGCGCGGCATCGGCGTGGAAACCGGCGGCTCGAACGTCCAGTTCGCCATTCATCCCGAAACGGGCCGCATGATCGTCATCGAAATGAATCCGCGCGTGTCGCGCTCCTCGGCGCTTGCCTCGAAAGCGACAGGATTCCCGATTGCGAAGATCGCAGCGAAGCTTGCCGTCGGCTACACGCTGGACGAACTCGGCAACGATATCACGGGCGGCAAAACCCCGGCGTCGTTTGAACCGACTATCGATTATATCGTCGTAAAAATTCCGCGCTTCAACTTTGACAAGTTCAAAGGCACAAAGCGCTCCCTCACCACCTCGATGAAATCCGTCGGAGAAGCGATGGCCATGGGCCGCAGCTTTGAAGAAGCGATGCAAAAAGCCCTGCGTTCCCTCGAAGACGGGCTGAACGGTTTTAACGATATCAAGATCGGTGAAAATGAAACGCCGGATCACGACCAGATTCGCGCGGCCATCTCCAACCCCGCGCCGCGCCGCATTCTTTATGTCGCGCAGGCCATCCGCCACGGCTTCTCTCTCGAAGAAATTCACGAAGCCTGCAAGATCGATATGTGGTTCCTGAAGCGCATCAAGAACATCATCGACAAGGAAAAGGCCGTCAAAGAAAAGGGCCTGCCGGTAGATGCCGAAGGCTGGATGAACCTGAAAAAAATCGGCTTTTCCGACAGCCGCCTTGCCCGCCTTGTCGGCGTCGAAGAAAAATCCGTGACCAAGGCGCGCCAAAAACACAATGTGCGCCCTGTGTTCAAACGCATCGATACCTGCGCCGCGGAAATCCCGTCCGAAACGCCGTACATGTATTCAGCGTATGAGGGCAACGGTCTGGTTCCCGCCGAATGCGAAGCGGAGCCAAGCGCCGCAAACAAGGTTGTCATTCTCGGCGGCGGCCCGAACCGCATCGGCCAGGGGATTGAATTCGATTACTGCTGCGTCCATGCCTGCTACGCGCTGAAAGAAGCCGGGTATGAAACCATCATGATCAACTGCAACCCGGAAACGGTTTCGACGGATTACGACACGTCAGACCGCCTGTATTTCGAACCTGTCACCGCCGAAGACGTCATTGAAATCATCCGCAAGGAAGAAACCAACGGAAAGGTTCACGGCGCCATCGTCCAGCTTGGCGGCCAGACGCCGCTGAAACTTTCCCATGATCTTGAAGCCGCAGGTATCAAAGTCTTGGGTACGGATACGGATTCCATCGATTTGGCCGAAGACCGCGAGCGGTTCCAAAAACTCCTGCACAAACTCAAGCTCCGTCAGCCGGACAACGCGCTGTGCCGGTCCGAAGCGGAAGCGATTGAAAAGGCCGAAGAACTTGGCTTCCCGCTTGTCATCCGCCCCTCTTACGTTCTCGGCGGCGCGGGGATGGAAATCGTTCAGACGATGGAGGACATGAGATCCTACATGGTGCGCGCGATCGAAGTATCCGGCAAAAACCCCGTCCTTCTCGACCGCTATCTGAAAGGCGCGCTGGAGATCGACGTCGATGCGCTTGCCGACGGCAAGGATGTCTACATTGCCGGGATCATGGAGCATATCGAAGAGGCCGGCATTCACTCGGGCGATTCCGCCTGCGTGCTGCCGCCGCATTCCCTGCCCTTCAAGACGGTGAAGGAACTGGAACAGCAAACGGTGAAACTTGCCAAAGCGCTCAAAGTCCGCGGCCTGATGAACGTTCAGTTTGCACTCAAGCTCAACAAGGATACGGGCGAATACGATATCTTCATTCTCGAAGTAAACCCGCGCGCTTCCCGCACCGTGCCGTTCGTGGCCAAAGCCACCGGCGTTCCGGTCGCCAAAATCGCCGCGCGCGTGATGGCGGGCGAACCGCTGTCCAACTTCTCCGATCAACTCGTCGGCATGTCCATGGAACACACGGCCGTCAAGGCGCCTGTGTTTCCCTTCAACCGGTTCCCCGGCACGGATGTCTTGCTCGGTCCCGAAATGCGTTCCACGGGAGAGGTCATGGGGCTCGATAAAGATGTCGCACAGGCTTATGCAAAAGCACAGCTCGGCGCGGGTATCAAACTGCCGACCGAAGGGACGGTCTTCATCTCCGTGAAAGACAGCGACAAGGAAAAAGTCATTCCTGTCGCCAAGGAACTGGTTGAGCTCGGTTTCAAGATCGTTTCCACAGGCGGCACGGCGAAATTCCTGCAGGCCGCGGGGCTGGATGTCACGCGCGTCAACAAGGTGATGGAAGGCCAGCCGCATATCGGCGATTCCATCATCAACGGCGATATCAGCATGATCATCAACACAACGACCAAGGGCGCCCAGGCATTAACGGACACACTCTCGATCCGCAGGCTCGCCCTGACGCACAAGGTGCCCTTGTTCACGCTGCTCACGGCCGCACGCGCGGGCATTCAGGCGATCCGCGCCCTGAAATACCGTGATATGAGCGTCAAGCCGATCCAGCAGTATTTCGGAGATGAATCGGTGAATTGCGAGGCGGCGGAATAACTTTCTGCCCGCTTAGCGGAACTTTTTAAAAAACCGGTACGTTAGTGGCCATAATTGGTTTATCCATTTCAACGAGGAGAAAATGTCTATGAAAAAACTGATGCTTGGTCTTGGCGTTGCCGCAATCGCCGTCACAATGTCCGCCCCCTCTTTCGCCCGCGAAGAAAAACGGGTGGTGGGCTATGTTGAAACAACCACAACGTATAATGACCGCGATGCCGAATTCCGGAAAGCAGACACAAGCGGCGATGGCGCCTTGAATCTGAATGAATTCATGGCTGCGTCCATGTTCGAAAACGAATATGAAATGTTTAATATGAACGATACGAACAATGACGATCTTCTGACGATTGAAGAGTTCAGGAACTTCAGCAAATTCGGCCCCGCCCGCGTTTCTGCCGGCCCGGCCATGACGACGTACAATTTTAACCAAAAGCCGTCGGATAAATAATCCGCCGCTTGGGCTGTTAATGAAACCCCGGCCCTGAAAAGCCGGGGTTTCGTTTGCCCGCTTGACGGGCGGGATAACCCCGACTACGTTTGTTTAACCCCGCCAGTTCTTTGGCGGTTTGTTTTTGTGAAGAGGTTGCCACTATGGACAAAATACCCATGACACGCGCCGGCGTCGAAGCGCTCGAAAAAGAACTGCGCCTGCGGATCAGTGAGACACGCCCTGAAATCGTGGCGGCGATTGCCGAGGCCCGCGCCCATGGAGACCTTTCCGAAAACGCGGAATATTCCGCGGCGCGCGAACGCCAAAGTTTTAACGAAGGCCGTATCAAGGAACTGGAAGCCGTTATCGGCGCCGCAGAGATCATCGATCCTGCGCAATTTACCGGGCATAAGACCGTGAAGTTCGGCGCACATGTCGTCATTGCGGATGAAGACGACAACGAAAAACGGTTTCAGATCGTGGGCGAATACGAATCCAATGCAGATGAAGGACGCATCTCCATCTCTTCGCCCATCGCACGCGGATTGATCGGGAAGTCGCTGGGCGACACGGTTGAAATCCGGACGCCGAAAGGCGCAACATCCTACGAAATCGTTGAAGTTCTATTTGCGTAAGCGCAGGCGCGCTTACTCAACTTCGATCGGTATACCCGGCTCTTCCTTGGCGGTGCGGACCAGTGGCATGGTTTTTACGGACGTAACATTTGCCGCGGAGGTCAGGTTTTCGGTGAGGAATTTCTGATAGCTTTCCCAGTCTTTGGCGACAATACGCAGCATGAAATCCACCTCACCGGAAAGCATGTGACATTCCCGCACCAGCGGCCATGAGCGGCATACATCCTCAAAGGATTTCAGATCCGCCTCCGCCTGCGACGTCAACCGCACCAGCGCAAATACGGTAATCCCATATCCCATCGATTGCGGCTCGATCCGGGCGTGATACCCCTTAATGAATCCAGATTCTTCCAGCGAACGGACCCGGCGCAGGCAGGGCGGTGCGGAAATGCCGGCGCGCTTGGCCAGTTCCACATTGGTGATGCGGCCGTCGGCCTGCAGATCTTTCAGGATTTTGCGGTCTATCTTGTCGAGCTTAATTCTACGCATAAGGGGGTCTCTTTAAACAATAATATTCCAAGAACATGAAAATATATTCTGGGTTTTGCAGACACGCTGATATAAAGTTGCGGAATGAGAATTACAAGTGGTTTATTTGCGGGCGCCAAGATATTAATTTCGCCATGACTGTCAACCCCAAATCCCTGCATTGCTGGATTGTCACCGAAGGCATGGCCGGCACGGAAAACCAATGTCTTGGCGTGGCTGAAGCACTGGGTGTAGACCCGGCCCTCAAACGTATAAAACTGCGCCATCCGTGGAAAGCGCTTTCCCCCCTGCTGGCTTTTGAAATGGCGTCCTCCTTTATACCACCGTTGAAAGAACCATGGCCTGATTTGCTGTTGGCCGCAGGCCGCAAAAGCATCGCCGCCTCCCGCTACATCAAACGCAAAAGCGGCGGCAGAACATTTACCGTACAGATACAGGACCCCCGCATATCACCCCGCCATTTCGATCTTGTCGCCGTGCCGGAACATGACCCCACACGCGGCGAAAATGTCATCGTCACGCAAGCCGCGCCGAACCGGATCACGGATATGTCCCTGACCCGCGCACGCAATGATTTCGCACCGCTCTTTGCCATGATGCCTTCCCCGCACATCGCCGTGCTGCTGGGCGGGAATTCGAAGGCGCACAGCATGAGCGCACACGGCATGGAAAAACTCGGCGCACAACTCGCCGCCCTGAAAGGCAGCCTGATCATCACCGCCTCCCGCCGCACCAGTGAAGAACAGAAAAACGCGTTTTTAAAAGGTCTCGGTGACCGCCCGCACTGGTATTGGGACGGACAGGGCGTCAATCCCTACCCCGGCATGCTCGCCTGGGCGGACTATCTCCTTGTAACGGCGGACAGCGTATCCATGCTGTCCGATGCCGTAACCACCGGCAAGCCGGTTTATATGATCCCGATGGATGGGGGTTCTGCACGGTTTGATGCGTTTCATCAGAATTTGCTGAACAAGGGTGCGGTCCGGGCCTTTGCCGGAACGCTGGACCAATGGTCCTATGCGCCTTTCCGCGATGCGGACATGGTGGCGGCAGAAATTCGCGCCCGGATGGACCTTTCCTGATGGGGAAATGCGCCAGAATCCCCTTTACCCTGCCGACCTCGCTCTATATGAATTAAGGTATTAAACAAGCGAGTAAAAATGGCTGAAACCCAGCATACAAAAGTTCTGATCATCGGTTCAGGCCCGGCCGGTTATACGGCCGCGATTTACGCCGCGCGCGCCAACCTGAAACCAACCCTGGTTCTGGGAATGGAACCTGGCGGCCAGTTGACCATCACGACGGACGTCGAAAACTACCCCGGCTTTGCCGATCCCATTCAAGGCCCCTGGCTGATGGA
>JBDHTU010000106.1:0-5992 GCA_039808805.1 Micavibrio sp. | reverse complement strand
AGATGAAAACGATTCTTAACTGCGGAAAAATCAGGCGGGCTGAAAGCTCAGCGATGCGCCGTTGATCATGTAACGCCATGTCTCCGCCGCCGGGTCCTGCGCGGCAAACCTGTAACCGAGATGGCCGCCGCAGTTTTTACAGTGCACCTCCGTGCGCGGCAGGACGATGCCGAAATCGGTGGAAAGGCCGATGGATTTCACATTGATCGGCTGGCGGAAGGTCGGAAAGTCATTGGCCATAACTTTGGCCGTCGAGGCGAAAAGCGGCTGCGCGCAACCGCGGCAAAGATAGGTGCCCTTGCGCCGCTCCCGCAGCAGCGGCGAGGTGCCGGCGGTTTCATTGTGCCCGGCGCGGATGATGGCATAGGCCTCCTCCCCCAGTTTTTCGGCCCATTGCTGCTCGGGCATCTGGTAGGGGAAATTGCCCCCGCGTTTTTTGAGGACGTTGAAATTGACGAGGTCAGCCATTGCCTTGCCGGGAAGAAGGGCAGCGGCGGCAGCGCCGAGGGCGGAGCCGAGAAAGAGCCTGCGGGTCATGATGCGTTTCATGGGCTTTAATATAGCGCGAAAAAAAGGCATAAAACAGGGATGAAGCAGATTTTATCCATCCAGTCTCATGTCGCGTTCGGCCATGTCGGCAACGATGCCGCGGTTTTCCCCCTGCAACGCATGGGTCATGAAGTCATTGCCATAAACACCGTGCAATTTTCCAACCATACCGGTTACGGCGACTGGACGGGCCAGGTTTTTTCGCCGGACCATATCGCGGAGATTTTCAACGGGCTTCAAAAACGCGGCGTCATGGACAGGATCGATGCGCTGCTGACAGGGTATATGGGCGATCCGGCGATTGGGGAAATAATTTTGAACGCGGTGCCGCCCTCCGTCCCCTGGTGCTGCGACCCCGTGATGGGCGATGTCGGCCGCGGGTTTTTCGTGCGCCCCGGCATTCCGGAATTTTTCAAAAGCCGCGCCCTGCCCTGCGCGAAGATCATCACGCCCAACCAGTTCGAACTGGAATATCTTGCGGGACAGACGATCGAAACGCTGGAAGATGCCCGCAACGCCTGCCGCGAAGTGCATGAGATGGGGCCTGAAATTATCCTGCTAACGTCTTTGATCCACAGCGAAACCCGAGACCGTGAAATCCAGATGCTGGCTTCTTCCAAATCCGGCGCGCAATATCTGGTCACCACACCGCGCCTGCCGCTGGACCCCGCCCCGAACGGCGCGGGCGATTGCACGGCGGCGCTGTTCCTCGGTCATTACATCAACGGCGAAAGCCTTGAAACCATGCTGGCAAAAACAGCCGCCAGCATCCTGGGATTGTTTGAAGAGACGATGAAGGCCGGCAGCCGCGAACTGGCGCTGATCGCCGCGCAGGAATATTTTGCAAAACCAAAACAGATGGATATAACGCCCCTCTAATTCTCAACAGAAAGAATATGCCGTGAAAATTGGAATTGTCGGATGCGGACAGGTGGGATCAAGCAGCGCCTATGCCTGCGCCTTGCAGGGAATTGGTTCTGAACTTGTCCTGGTGGACATGAACGAACCGCTGGCGCAGGCGCAGGCGGAAGACATTCTGCACGCAACGCCGTTTACGGCCGCCATGCCGGTCCGGGCAGGAAGATATGAACAGCTCGATCATGCCGGTATCGTCATGATCGCCGCCGGCGCGAACCAGAAACCGGGAGAAACCCGGCTCGACCTTCTCAAGCGCAACGCCGATATTCTCGGCACAATCATTCCGCAAATCCTCAAAGCCGCGCCGGATGCCATTTTGCTGCTCGCCAGCAACCCGGTCGATATCATGACCCATATGGCGGCAAGCATCGCGGCATCGCACGGCGTGCCGCGGGGCCGCGTCATCGGGTCCGGCACCATTCTCGACACCGCCCGGTTCCGCGCACGTCTTGCCCAGCACCTGGCGGTTTCCAGCCATTCCGTCCATGCCCATGTTTTGGGCGAACACGGGGATTCCGAGGTCCTGCACTGGTCCGGCGCGATGGTGAGCAACCTGCCCCTCGCGGATTTTTCCAGCCAGATGGAACGCCCCGTCACACCGGCCTTCAAAAACGAGATGGATGAGGCGGTACGCCGCGCAGCCTACCGCATTATCCAGGGCAAAAGCGCGACATGGTACGGCATCGGCGCAGGCATGGCGCGGCTTGCGCAGGCGATCCTGCGGGACGAACGCGCGGTGTTCACCTGCTCGGCCTACCATGACACGGTTGAGGGAATCGGGCCGGTTACGCTTTCCCTGCCCGCCATCGTTTCAGCCGGAGGGATTGAAAAGACTCTGTATCCGCAACTGGACGAGGCGGAAAGCCGCGCCTTGAAACACAGCGCGGACGTGCTTCGCATGGCGATCGATTCTATTGGATTTTAGTGAAGCTGCGACACCGAAAACAGCGACTTACGCCGCCGCTTTCATATATTTGTTCACGAGAACTTCCGCGATCTGCACGGCATTCAAGGCAGCCCCTTTGCGAAGATTGTCGGACACGCACCAGAAATTGAGGCCGTGATCCACTGACTTGTCTTCCCGGATGCGGGAGACGAACACATCGTCCTCCCCGGCGATTTCGGCGGGCGTGACATAGCCGAGGTCGGAATCGAGGTCGATGATGGTGACGCCCGGCGCTTTCTTCCACGCCTTCATCGCATCCATCGGCGTGACCGGCCCTTCGAATTCGACGTTGATCATTTCCGAGTGGCCGATGAAGACCGGCACGCGCACGCAGTTGGCGCAGACCTTGATATCGGTCCCCATGATCTTGTTCGTTTCCACCACCATCTTCCATTCTTCCTTGGTCATGCCGTCTTCCATAAATTTGTCGATCTGCGGAATGACGTTGAAGGAAATCTGTTTCGGAAACACTTCAGAGTTTACCGTATCATTCATGTAGAAGTGCCTGGTCTGCTGAAACAATTCATCCATCGCGGGTTTGCCGCCGCCGGAGACGGATTGATAGGTCGATACCACCACGCGCTTGATCTTTACGAGATCGTTGAGCGGTTTCAGCGCCACGACCATCTGGATGGTGGAGCAGTTGGGGTTGGCGATGATGCCTTTTTTCGTGTGCCAGGCGATGTCGTGCGGGTTTACTTCGGGCACCACGAGCGGCACATCCGCATCCATGCGGAAATGGGAGGTGTTGTCGATGACCACGGCGCCGGCCTTGGCCGCGATGGGTGAATATTGCGCGGAGACAGCGCCGCCCGGCGACGAGAGGACGATGTCCACGCCCTTGAAATCATACTTGGCGAGGTCCTGCACCGTGATGTCGTCATCCCCGAAGGAAATCTGTTTTCCGGCAGAGCGTTCGGACGCCAGCGCGACCACGTCAGCGACCGGGAATTTGCGTTCATGCAGGATATTCAACATTTCATGGCCAACATTGCCCGTTGCGCCGACGACCGCCACCTTGTAACCCATAATTTTTCCTATGTCCTATATGCTGTCATCCCGAGCGAAGCCGAGGGATCTCATGAGATCTCTCCACTCCGCCCGGATAGCCGGGCTGCGGTCGAGATGACAAATTGGTATGTTATCCTTTCCCCTGTGATAGAATAAAGCACGGGGACAACTCAAGGATTTTTCTTAAAAACGCGCCATGGATTTTACCGCTTTCGACCCGATTCCGATCGGCCTGCTGATCCTCAAGCGCGACCGCAAGGATTTGACCTGTCTTTATGCAAACGAGGCGATGCAATCCCTGCTTGGCGCCGGGCTTGAAAACCGGCCCTTTGAGGATATCTGGCCGTCCGGGGACACAACGGAACTGGCCAAGAGGCTGCGCGGCCTCGTCCCGCCCCTGACCGCCACCCTGCCGATCGAGCGCAACGGCCGCAAAAGCTGGGCCCTGCTTTCCATCCAGGAAACCAGACATGAAGGCGAAGACAGCTATAAAATCTGGGCCACGGACATTTCCGCCAGCAAGGAGATCGAGGAAGGGCTGCGCCGGGCAGCCGCCCACGCAGACGCGCTGGCCGACCAGAAATCGAATTTCCTCGCCACCATCAGCCATGAAATCCGCACGCCGATGCAATCCGTCTACGGCCTTTTGGAGATGATCGAACTGGAAAGGCCGTCGCCGAACATTCTTGCCATGGCGCAGACGGCGCGCAATTCCGCGTCCGGCCTGCTCGAAATCCTCGACGACGTGCTGGATTTCGCCAAGATGGACGCCGACCAGATGGAACTGGACGCGTTCGAAGTGCCGGTGCGCACGCTTTGCCGCGGGATTATCGAAGCGCTGCAGGTCAAGGTGCAGGGAAAGAACATCGAGCTGCGCGACGATATCGCGGGCGATGTGCCGTTCGTCATCGTCGGCGACCCGAAGCGCCTGCGCCAGATCATCATCAACCTGATGGGCAACGCGATGAAATTCACGAAGGAAGGCGCGGTCGTCATTCGCGTCTCCCGCGGCGGCAAGGCCCTGCCTGCCCCGTCCCACGGGCTGATCCTGCGCATAGAGATCGTCGATACAGGCATCGGTATGAGCGAGGACGTGGCAAGCCGCCTGTTCCGCCCCTTCAGCCAGGCAGACAATTCCACCTCCCGCAAATACGGCGGCACGGGCCTCGGCCTTTCCATTTGTAAAAAACTGGTCGAACTGATGGGCGGGCAGATCGGCGTGACGTCCGAAGTCGGCAAAGGCTCCGTCTTCTGGTTCGAGATCCCGACGCAGGAAGTTTCCACCGACGCCAATGTCCTGCAGCTTCCGACGCTGGACGGCATTTCCGTGCTCTCGGTGGAAGACCACCCGATGGGCGCGAAGGAAATCGTCAAATCCCTGAAATCCATGGGCGCGGGCGTGGAAAACTGCGCCACGTACCAGGAGGCCCTTGCCCTCGTCCGCCGCCGCCCGTTCGATGTCGGCGTCATCGACCAGGGATTGCCCGACGGGCTGGGGCTCGACCTGATCCGCGAAATCATGCAGATCCGCCCCTTCATGGGGCTGGTCATGTACACGGTGCGCGACGATGCGGGGCTTCAGCATTCGCTGCAATCGCTGGGCGTCACATATCTTCCCAAACCGGCGAGCCGCCTCGGCCTTGGCGAAGCGGTGCGCGATGCCGCCAGCAAATCCGCCGCGATCGACATTGCGGGGCCGAGCAGGCTCCTTATCGCCGAAGACACGCCGAGCGTGCGCGACGTGCTGGAACGCCAGCTTTCCTCGCTCGGTATAGAGGCAACTTTTGTAGAAAACGGGCACGAAGCGCTTTATGCCGTGCGCAGCGGCGAATACGGCATCCTGATCACCGATCTTCATATGCCGGAGATGGACGGGTACGGCCTCGTCCATGAAATCCGCGAGGACGACGCCAAGCTCGACCGTCATTTCCCGGTGGTCGCCCTGACCGCCGACGTGCAGATGGCGCAGCGCCAGGTTTACATGAGCCACGGGTTCGACGAATGCCTGTTAAAACCTGTCTCGCTCGGCCAGTTCCGCCGCCTGCTGATCCGCTGGGGCTTGCTTAAAGACGTGCCCTCCGCCCCCGTATCCGTTGCCGCCGCCCCGGCATCCGTGACAAGCTCTGCCATCGACCGCGAGGCCATGATCGCACAGATGGGCGCGTTCGATGAGAACGCGATCGAGATGCTCAAACTGTTTATCGACATGACGCAGCCGCTGGTGGCGCGTATTGAAATGGCCGGCCAGCATAAAGACGTGAACGATTTAAAAGAAGCGGCGCACAGCCTCAAAGGCGCCGCGCGGTCCGCCTGCCTCAACGATCTCGGAGACGTTGCGGCGGAACTTCAGAACGAGGCGGAAAGCGGGAAATACGATACATTGCTGGTCACCCGCATACTGGAAGAATTCGCGCGCGCGCGCAGCGAGATCCTTTCCCTTTAATCCGGGCAGTCCGCTTCATCCCCTTCGGTATCGCCGTTGTAGGTGGCCGTCGGAAGGATTTTCAACCACACGCGAAGGCATCGGTAACCGGACGTGCAGCTTACGCCGTCCGTGGACAGGGCGAC